>CAZEDR010000155.1:0-7921 GCA_964510975.1 uncultured Melioribacter sp.
TTGCCGGAGTTGACCGTAAAAAGAAAATGGTCTGGTTTCATTCGGCTTCGATGGGAGAGTTTGAACAAGCAAAGCCAATAATAGAGCGCATAAAAGCAGAACAGGATGTAAACATAATTGTTACTTTCTTTTCTCCGTCCGGTTACACCAATTCACTTAAATATTCTTTCGCGGATGTAATCACATATTTCCCATTCGATACAACTTTTGCTACAAAGCGATTTTTAAATTTAGTGCGCCCAAATCTTGCAGTCTTTATGCGTTATGATATTTGGCCAAATATGATTTGGCAGCTTGAGCAGAAATCAATCCCATGTATGATTGTTGACGCGACGATGCGCAAAAAAACTCCGCGTAAATGGGCAATCGCTAAAAGTTTTCACAAATCGCTCTTTTCTTGTTTTACAAAAATCCTAACAGTTTCCGAAAGTGATTCCGAGAACTTTGCTGAATTCGGCTTAGACAAAAACAAGATAACTGCTGTTGGCGATACCCGCTTTGACCGAGTTTACCAAAAAAGTTTGGAAGCTAAACAAAAGAAGTTATTCCGGGAAGATTTCTTCAAAGGTAAAAAAGTTTTTGTGCTTGGAAGCTCTTGGGAAAGTGATGAAGAAGTTTTGCTTCCGGCATTGCTGAAAGTGATGAAAAATGATGAGCGCGTAATAACAATCATTGTTCCTCACGAGCCAACAGTTTTACACGTTGAAAATCTAGAGAATCAGCTTGATGGCAAATATGAACCAATCCGCTTTTCGCTGCTAAACAATTACAAAGATGAGCGCATAATTATTATTGATTCAATCGGTGTTCTGCTGACTTTGTATTACTACGCGCATATTGCATACGTTGGCGGTAGTTTCAAACAAGGAATACATAACGTGCTTGAGCCGGCAGTTTATGGAATTCCGGTTGTGTTTGGTCCGAAGCATGAAAATAGCCAAGAAGCGCTGGTTATGGTAAAAAACGGTGGCGGAATTACAATCAAAAATAAAAAGGAAGCCTACCGGATTTTAAGAACACTTTTCAGCAATGAAAAATTACACGCAGAAAAAGGGCAAATTTGCGCCGGGTACGTAAAAGCCAATATTGGTGCTACTCAAAGAATTCTTCAAGAGATATATCAGATTTTGTAGAAATGAAGTTGCTTAAATCCGACTAATCTATAACCGTAAGTTTTTATTAATAGTTACTCATGTTACGCATAAATTCAACTAACTTCGCCATTAAGACACCAAGGTACTAAGTAGTATTGAAGAAGCAAGTAAATTTTAAGTTTTTCCTTTGTGCCTTAGAGACTTTGTGGCAAAAAATTATTTCATGCGTAACATAAGTTAGTTATTTATACTTGTTTCGATTTATTGAGCATATTTTATAAATTGAATCTGCATTTATAGAGCTAAACAACAATGCCGTCAACGTTTAAGACATTCGAGCAAACACGAAACGAGATATCCTTTAAGGAAATCTTGGAATTCGCTCCTATCGGCATTCTCATATTCCAGAGCAACTGGAAGATTAAATTTGTCAACTCTAACTTCTTTCATTTTCCCGGCGTGCTGGGAGAAGATCCGGCAAATACAATAGGAATGAGTGTTTACGATAATCGACTCTTTGAGAAAGTTGATATTCGCCCGGAACTTGAGGGTATTCAAAAAGGGGAAAGTTTCGAAAAGCTTATTTCGGTAAGCAAATCATTTAGAGGAGTGCAGATTTCCCTTCTCTTAAAGGGAACACCGATTACTCTTGAAGACGAAAATGCCGGCGGCATTCTAATCATCGAGGATGTAAAGTTCGATGCAAGTAAAAGTCACGCCAGCATTTCTAAAGCCCCGGAGTTTAAAAGCTTTCTGAATTTTCTCGGCGATCACTTCGTAATTACTGATCCGGATGGAGTTGTAAAAGAAAGCTCCAGTACCGAAACCAGCATATATGATTTTCTCTTCGAAGTAGAATCACTGAAGCTTACTAACAAAAAATTATCTCCAATTCTGTTCAAGAAAAATCTTGAAAGTGTAGTAAGCAATAATGAAACCAGTGTAACTAAAATCCCATTTATCAAAGATGGAACAGAGTATCTTTCTAAGATTACGCTTATTCCATTTAGCGAAGATGGACTTACAGTTGATAATGTAATTCTGATATTGGAGGATCTTAGCAAGCGCACGGAAAATCTAGGCAGAACACAGATTGAAATAGACGAGCTTTCAAAGTATCAGCAAATTACCGCGTCAGTTGTGGATGGCTTAATTGGTGTTAATAAAAACGGTAGAATTGTTTTTTGGAATGAATCTTCGGCAAAACTTTTTGGACTGACAAAGAGCGAAGTATTCGGCAAGTATATTGGCAAAATATTTTCAACGCTGGATGAAGCCGGATTTGAAAAGCTTAAAAATGATATTGAAGCGAACGATGGATGGAGCGGGGTTCTATCAATTGGTTTTGATGAATCTATAGCCGAGCACTTCAAAGTAAAGATTACACGTCTTAGGGATGAAGCCGATGAATCCTTGATCTTTCTCTGTACAAACATTACTGGAAGTGTCCGCGCTGAAAAGGAGCTGAGGGAATCTGAAGAGAAATTTAGAAGTATTGTTGCAAACGCTCCCGACTTCATATGTACACTTGATAAGAGGGGAAACCTTACTTACGGCAACAAGCATTTCCTTGAAGCATTTAAAATTCCATTTAGTGAATTGAGGAAAACCAACTTCCGAGATTTAATCGATCCGGAATATCTGCTAACCAGTGGTTTTGATTTTGATGATGTTTCGAAAGATGATTTTACTAGCTTAGATTTACCGATGGTTAATAAGCTTGGACACAAAATATTTGTCCTTGCGAATATTTCTGCAATAAGAAATACAAAAGAAGAATTACAAAGTTTTACTCTTAATCTTACCGATATCACGCAGAAGAAAGAATCAGAAAAAGATCTTCTTTTAATCCGCTCTGTTTTTGAAGCATCCGTAGATGGAATTGCATTGATAAACAACAACAGATTTGTTTTAGTCAATGATTCCTTTGTAAAGATGTTCGGCTATTCAACTACAAGTGATATGATTGATGAAATTCCGGTTAATCTTGTGAGTGATAAGGATAAAGAGATTGTAGCCGGATTTCTGGATAGTACAAACAAGAAGCAAGAACACCCGCCTAAATTTAATTTTACTGCCAAAAGAAAGGACGGTACAACTTTTGCGGCTGAGAATTCTGTTTCATATTACGAAGTTGAGAATGATCAATTTACTGTTTGGGTGCTTAGAGATGAAACCGAGGAAATGCTTGCCAATGAAGCGCTTCAAGCATCGGAAGAACGTTATAGAAGCATTACCGAAAACATAAATGAATGTATTTGGGCAGCGGAGAGTATTAAGGGTGAATTGAAAGCAATCTTCTATACTCCTTCTGTTAAAAAAATTACAAGTTATGAGCCGCAAGAATTTTTAGATGACGAGGAACTATGGGGAAAAATTATTCATCCGGATGATGTAGATTTTGTGGGGGACAAGATGGATAATCTTTACGGCGACCCGATTAGAAATTTGGAAACGCTTGAGTATAGAATAATAGATAAGCTTGGCAGCGTTATATGGATTGAAAATAAAATTACGGTTGTCCGCGATCCTAAAGGTAGAATTCAAAAAGTATTCGGAATTATCAGCGACGTAAGTTTGGCTAAACGTGCCGAAGTTGAATTACAACGCTCCACTGATGATTTGAAAGAATTGAATGAAACAAAAGATAGATTCATTTCAATAGTTTCTCACGATCTTCGCACACCGTTCAGCTCAATAATCGGTTTTACGGATTTGCTTCTAAACGATAAAGAATTAGATGAAGAAAAGAAAACACAGTACATACACTTCATTCAAGAATCCTCTAAGAGTATGCTTGGATTGGTAAACTCTTTATTGGATTGGACTCGTCTACAAACAGGCCGAATTAAATTTGAACCCGATAGAATAAATGCCAAAGTTGTAACGGAAAGATCAATCCAAATTGTTTCCGGTGCGGCAATACAAAAGAAAATTAAGATTGTGAATGAAATAACAAAAGATTTCTACATTCACGCCGATGAAAGCCTATTGATGCAAGTATTTAACAATTTACTTTCCAACGCAATCAAGTTTACAAAGCCGGATGGAACAATTGTTATGGCTGCTAAGGTGAATATCGAAAAGAAACAAGTTGAGTTCGGTGTTAAAGATGATGGTATAGGAATCCGCACTGAAGATATTGATAAGCTGTTTAAGATTGACACTAAGTTTACAACAAGCGGAACCGCCGGCGAAAAGGGAAGCGGACTAGGTTTGTCGCTTGTTCACGATATTATCCGCAAACATGGCGGCGATATTTGGGTCAATAGCGAAATTGGAAAAGGCACTCAGTTCATTTTTTCAATTCCGGTTGCTTCTTCCTATTTGTTAATTGTTGATGATATGAAAACCGATAGACTACTTTACACTAAATTGCTGAAGAGTTTGGTCCCAAATTACAGTGTGCTGGAAGCCGAGAATGGTAAAGCAGCGTTGGATGTTATTAAACAATCTTTACCGGCACTAGTAATTACAGATCATAATATGCCGGTGATGAGCGGTTACGATTTTGTTAAGCAGTTAAATATAACTCCACTTAAGTATAAACCGCCGGTTATAGTTCTGAGTGGTGATGTTAACAAAACCATCGAAGCTGAATACAAAGCCTTAGGTGTGGAATTCATTTTTTCTAAACCGGTAAACTTGAGCAATTTCAAGAATGCAATTGAACGTTCTTTAAGAAAGGCTATATTTAATTGATGCGTTTTTTTCTCTGTGTTGCTCAGTGCCTTCTCTGAGGAACTCTGTGAAAAAATATTTCACAGAGATACACCGAGTTCTCACAGAGAAACAAAGAAAGTAACTCAGTTTATTCCCATGTCAAGAATTCCAAACTTGTTCCAATCCTTAAAATCGAAATGCCACCATTCAGATTCTATTGGAAGAAATCCAAATTGAATCATTGTCTCGCGCAGAAGTTTTCTGTTTGAGTAAGCTTTCTCAGAAACATCCTTGCTTGCGAATGATGCCCGCTCGGTAAAATCATCGTAAGGGGTTCCCATGTCAAGCTCGTTTCCGCTAGCATCAATAAGAGTAATATCAACTGCAGCACCGCGGTTATGACGCGAACCTTTTGCCGGGTCTGCAACATAGCGGTCATCCGGAAGAATTTGCCACATTATTTCCTGAACAAAAAGGGGACGGCAACCATCAAAAATTTTAATTCCAACATTATAGTTCTTCTTAAGAAACTCATTTGCTTGCGCCAGGTGCTCTGCTGCAATCTTTCTTAAAAATACTTTTGCAGAAGGATAAAGAACTTGCTTTGTGAAATTGTTCGTTGTAGCGTAGCGAACATCTTGCACAATAGTAGAGTCTATTGATTTGAGCGAAACAATTACCGTATCTGTTTGAGCAAACAAATTAATACTAAGAGCAACAATCAATAACAATAGACTTTTATTCATAAAATCAGGTCTCTCTATTTCAATTTTAGTACTGCGCCGGTAATTGGTTCAAGAATAAACTTACCGCCGGTTACGTAGCGTGTTGTTGTTCCGGCTACATCTTTGTCAACAAGAACATCCCAAACACCATCCGGCAACGGAAATTCCAGCGATTGATGCTGATCTGCATTGAAGAGAACTACAAAAGTTTCTTCGCCGTAATTAATAACGAAGCCTAAGCCAAACTTGCTTATTGGATGCTCGTAAAAAGTAATATCTTCATACTCCGCATGGCGAAATGATGAATATTTATTTCTTAAGCCAATCAATCCTTTATAATAATCTAGCAAGTTTTTGTTAATCTCAGCATGCTTAAAATTGATGTAGTTCGTTTCATTGTCTTTATCATAAGCGTTGTGATTTATTCTTCCCTTGTTCGTATCCTTAATGGCCGTGTTGTAAGGAATTACTTTTGAGCGAGCAAATTCCTGTCCGCTGTGTATCATCGTAATTCCTTGAGAAGTGAAAAGGAAAAGCGCTGCAAGTTTATTCACCTTCAATTGAAGCGGAGTAAGTTTAACATTATTATCAATATCCTTAATTACTTTGTGTGGATCAACTTCTTTTAAGCCGATGCGAATGAAATCTCCCAATGTATAACCATCGTGGGATTCGAGATAATTAA
The DNA here is from genome assembly GCA_964510975.1 of uncultured Melioribacter sp. Taxonomy (GTDB): domain Bacteria; phylum Bacteroidota; class Ignavibacteria; order Ignavibacteriales; family Melioribacteraceae; genus Stygiobacter. Next base: position 6,168 of record CAZEDR010000155.1, read on the forward strand.
CAGAATGTTCTTTCTGAACGAAAAGACCAAGCGAATCGCGCATCAGAGTTCCGTTAACATAACTCTTAATTCTTTGCGGCGAATTATTTCCGTACCAATGACCGAAAATCCAGCCAAGTCCGTTGTTAGGATTTTCTCCTTTAATTCCATTTCTTATTTGATCATTCCACGCGCCCCAATTTCTACGGGAGAAGCCGTTAGGATCGTAACCGCCGCCCCATGGCTCGGAAACAATAACAACTTTCGGGTTTACCTTTCTAAGTTCAACAGCAATTTCTTCTACTGTTTTCCAGTCAATTAATTTTCCAAGATCAAAACGAAAACCATCAACGTGAAATTCTTTCATCCAGTAAATCAAACTTTCTATGATTAAGCGACGAACCATTGGTCGTTCGGTTTTTAAATCGTTACCACAGTAGCTTTCGGCAATAAAATTTCCTTTTTCATCAAGACGGAAATAATATTCTTTATCAATCTGTTTTAAATTGCCAACTTCATATTCCGAAAGATGATTGTACACAACATCCATTACCACACCAATCCCGGATTTGTGAAAGGCCTTTACCATATCTTTAAAATCAGTTACTTGTTTTCCGGTCGTTCCAATCCACTTGTTCCATTTAAAATTTTTCCAACTTTCGCTGTAATAAGAAGCCGGTGCAAAGAATGCGCCGGTCATGTAGCCCCAATGGTTTCTTTCATAAGGATTCCAAGTGTTATATCTTCCAGCAATGGAATCTCTATACGGAAGTTCGCAATAACCAAAATCTTGCGCAGGAAGAAGCTCAACTGTGTTCACTCCAAGCTTTTTGATGTATTCTAATCCGCCGGTGGTTCCTTTTTCAATTAATCCTTGATATGAACCCGGTTTTTTAGCGCCGCTCGATTTGTGAGCCGATAAATCCCTTACATGCATTTCGTAGATTATAAGATCGTGCCAATCACGTTGAATCCATTTATCACCTTCCCAACTGTAATTGTCTTCCTTTATTACAATAGATTTTCTTGGATTCATATAAGTTGTAAGAGTTGCAACTGCTTTCGAATAAGGATCAACGCACACCGGAATATTTGGATTGGTGAAGTCCTCCCCTTTGTGATAAACCTTATAACCGTAGAATGTGCCGTAGAGTTCACCATCAAGCTTTAGCTCCCACACGCCTTGCTCATCTCGAATCATGTAATATTCTTTCGAATTCTTATCGGCAACTTTTTCGAAAACGCAAAGTTTTGCTAGCGTTGCAGAAGGTGCGAACAAACGGAAAACGGTTTTATCGCCTTCAACGAATGAACCAAGTTTTTTATCTGAGTAAAATTTATCCAGTTCTTTATAGTGCTGCCAAAATTCTGTTGTGTCCGTGTAAGATTTAAATAAATATGTATGTCGAAGATTCAAACTAGCTCCGCTGATTTTAAATGTGGAAATAAGTAATAGAATACCTACTGTTATTATCGTAAGTTGTCTCATAACTGTTGAGCCGCTAATTGTTGATACTAATTTAGAAAAAGAAATGTTATGGTGGAAAAATAGGAATTGCGGCTGATTTATGGAAACACGTCCAGCCGCAAACTTTGTATAGAATCATTTGAGGAGAAGCATCTTCTTTGTCGCAACGTACGAACCGGCTTTCAGTGTGTAGAAATAAACGCCACTGGATAATTGATAATTGCGAATGGAGAATTGAGAATTATAAGAGCCAGCGCTTTTGTATTCATTCACAAGGGTTGCAACTTCTCTTCCAAGAATATCGTAC
>CAZEDR010000156.1:0-7906 GCA_964510975.1 uncultured Melioribacter sp.
ATCAAGATATAGTGTATGAGAAGATGGATGGAATCGCTAAGATTACAATTAACCGTCCAGAAAAACGAAACGCTTTTCGCCCGGAAACTACAAAAGAATTATTTGATGCATTCACAGACGCGCGCGAAGATTCAGAAGTTGGAGTAATTCTTTTAACCGGAGCCGGTCCGGCAAAAGATGGAAAATATGCTTTCTGCTCCGGCGGCGATCAATCAATACGAGGCAACAAGGGTTACGTTGGCAAAGATGGCGTTCCCCGCTTAAACATTCTCGATGTGCAAAAACAAATTAGAAGTATTCCCAAACCGGTTATAGCTTTAGTTGCCGGATATGCTATTGGCGGCGGACATGTGCTTCATGTTGTTTGCGATTTGTCTATTGCTGCCGATAATTCTGTCTTTGGACAAACCGGACCAAAAGTTGGAAGCTTTGACGGAGGCTTTGGCGCTAGCTATCTTGCGAGAATTATTGGACAAAAGAAGGCCCGCGAGATTTGGTACTTATGCCGTCAATACAATGCTCAAGAAGCGATGCAAATGGGTTTGGTAAACAAAGTAGTTCCGGTTGATCAGCTTGAAGCCGAAGGCGTTCAGTGGGCAAAGGAAATTTTAGAAATGAGTCCTCTTGCACTTCGTTTGCTTAAATCAGCTTTCAATGCAGAACTAGATGGACAGGCCGGAATACAAGAATTAGCCGGCAACGCAACTTTGCTATATTACATGAGCGATGAAGCACAAGAAGGTAAAAACGCATATAACGAAAAGCGCAAACCCGATTTCAAAAAATTCCCAAGAGTGCCGTAGATGATATCTCTTAATCAAATAAAAAAAACCTTAGCTATAAATAAATCGTACCTTCAAGAAAAATATTTTGTTGAAGAGATTGGGATTTTTGGCTCCTTTTCTCGCGGTGAACAAACCAAGCGGAGCGATATTGATTTGCTGGTGTCGCTGAAAAAGCCAATCGGTTTAGAGTTTGTTGATCTATCTTATGAACTAGAAAGGCTTTTCAATCATAAAGTTGACTTGGTTTCTAAAGGAGCAGTAAAGCAACGTCTTATGAAAGAAATCGAAAAAGATATTATTTATGTCTAAGAGAAACGACAAGCTATTAATTCTTGATATTCTTGACTGCATCGCGAAAATTCAGCGCTACACAAAAGGATATACCCTTCGAGAGTTTACTCGGGATACTAAAACAATAGATGCCGTTGTTAGAAATATTGAAATAATTGAGAAGCATCAAAGCATCTTTCCCGAAAAATTAAAAGCCGTATTGATCTACCATGGAAACAAGTAATTGGAATGAGAAACATTATTGTGCACGAATACTTTGGGGTTGACGTTAAGATTGTCTGGAAAATAGTGAACTCACAATTAGATGAGCTAAAAGATTTGTTTGAAAATGCACTTAACAAAACCGAAGAAGAATGACAACTCCATTAACAGAATCCATCACTAAGTTCGATGCATGGGTTTTGGCAACCCGACCAAGAACTTTACCCGCAGCACTTGTTCCGGTTTTGGTTGGCAGTTCCATCGCTATTCATGATGGAATGTTTAAACCGCTTGCCGCTATTATTGCACTTATCTGCGCAATACTAATTCAGATAGGAACAAACTTTGTAAATGATCTTTTTGATTTCCTACACGGAACAGATAAGAAAGATAGAATCGGTCCACTGCGTGTTGTTACTTCCGGATTAATTTCCGTAAAAGAAATGAAACTAGGAATTATCGTTGTGTTCGGATTAAGTTTTTTACTTGGCATGTACTTAGTTTATTTGGCCGGCTGGGGAATACTTTTACTTGGAGTAATATCTATACTTGCCGGCATTGCATATACTGCCGGGCCATTTCCCCTTGCATATAATGGTCTTGGCGATATCGCTTCATTTTTATTCTTCGGATTAATCGGCACGGTTGGAACATACTATGTGCAAGCTAACGAGATTTCCACTTTCGCGTTCTGGTCATCAATTCCGGTTGGTGCACTCATTACAAATATTCTGGTTGTTAATAATTATAGGGATCGGGAAGAAGATCAATCAAACGGGAAAAACACACTTGCAGTTTTGCTCGGTGAAAACTTTACCAGACTGCAATATGTATTTTTTATGATAGTCTCTTACGCAATTTTGTTTGTCGTTTTTTTCACATACAAAAACAGCTATTGGGTTTTTCTTCCGGTGATTTCTCTGCCGCTATCAATTAAACTTATTAAAATGATTTTTACCTTGCGCGGAAGCGAACTAAATAAAACCCTCGAACTTACAGCAAAACTTTCCGCACTATATGGACTTCTCTTTGCAGTTGGAATTCTGATATGATTATCAAAGAAGCTAAATACTTCCCTTTTACCCTAAAGCTTAGAGTTCCATTCGCAAACGCATCAAATATAATTACAGAAAGAAAAGGATTAATTCTTCAGCTATGCGATAAATATGATAATATTAGCTACGGTGAATGCTCTCCATTACCGGGCTTTAGTAACGAAACTCTGGAAGAAGCCGAATCTTCCTTAAAAGAAGTATTGATGTTTCTTAACAAATCAGAAATAGTTAGAGACTTTGAAATACCCAGTCATCTTTCTTCTGTTAGATTTGCAGCCGAACAAGCATTAATAAATCTCACCTTCAAGCAAAAATCCAGCTTACTAAAAAACATTCCAATTTTCACTGATTCGAAAATAAAAGTGAACGCTGTACTTGGCTTCGACTCTACGCAAAATATACTTAGCCAAATACAAAAAAAGATTGAACTTGGTTTTGATACTTTTAAGATAAAAGTGGGTCGGGACAATCCATATGATGATTTTGAGTTATTGGAGACTATTCGAAAAACATTTGGATACGATATTATTTTACGGCTCGATGCAAACCAAAAATGGAGTTCCGACGAAGCGATTGAATATCTCGAGCGTTTCAAAGATTTTGTAATTGAATTTATTGAAGAGCCATGCGAGTTTAGTTGCAGCACATTCAGAACGATTGAGGAATCACATATTCCTATTGCTCTTGATGAATCAGTTAAAGATATGTTAAAGGACGGATCAGCAATTACAAATTGCAAAGCGGAGTTTCTTGTAATTAAACCAATGATTACCGGTGGAATTTTCTCAACAGTGCACTTAATTGAATCTGCGAAACGAACGGGAAAAAATGTAATTATTTCATCTTCCTTTGAAAGTGCTATTGGGAAAAGTGCGCTGGTAATGCTGGCTTCACTTACCAATCACTCATTCTCCCATGGATTAGACACTTCAGAGCTATTCGAGGTTGGTTTGTGTGCCGATCCATACATAATTGAAAACGGGCAAATATTTTTTAACGCCTCTAAATTCCCACCACAGTTTACTTTATAATAGCAATGATCACTATTCCCAACACGAATCATTGGTTAATAGAGCAAGGACGATATTCACAAGATAGAATTGCGGTATCAACTTACACTACAACTTTATCTTACCAACAATTACTGAACCAGGCAATTACAACCGCAGTATTTCTCCATTCCAAAGGAATAAGCGAAGGAGATAATGTTTGTATTCTATCCTCTCATTGCTATAAATTTTGGGTAATTGTTAACGCGTTATGGTTGTTAGGCGCAGTTCCAGTTCCCTTAAGTACTCGAAATACAAATGAAGAAATCTGCTGGCAGATAAATCATGCTGAAGCGAAACATTTAATTTCATTTCACGCTATGGGCAATGTAAAAAGCGTTAACCAAATTGTGCTCGGCGATTTTGATTTTCAAACTAATTCTATAACTGAATCAAATATTTTACACTCTTCGTTCTATACTCTTCACTCTTCACTCATTCTGTTTACTTCCGGCTCCACCGGAAAGCCCAAAGCTGTTGTTCATACATTCAACAGTTTATACGAGAGTGTACGTGCAATGGACTCAATGTTTGATCTGAATAGCAAAGATAAATGGCTTGCCTCGCTACCGTTATATCACATCGGTGGATTCATGATCTTAGTAAGAGCCATTCTAACCGGCAGCGACGTTGTTTTCCCGGCTTCGTTAAAGCAGACCGACATAGTGAGCGAAGTGAAAAACAGCAATCCTTCTCACCTCTCGTTGGTTTCAACAACTTTGCAGCGTATTCTGGACGGCAAGTTTAAACCGAACACTAATTTGAAATATGCCTTCCTTGGCGGTGGACCATTATCACAGCCAGCTTGTGAAGAAGCAATTGAAGCCGGTTACCCGATTGTAAAAGTTTACGGATCGACTGAAACATGCTCGATGGTAGCCGCACTGAAGCCAGTAAAATTTGGATTAAAACCGGACTCAGTTGGAAAGACATTATCCGAAGAGATAAAAGTCAAAGTAGAAAATGAAAATCGTGAAATATTAATTTCATCTCCTTCGTTGTTCAAAGAATACTATAATGATGAACAAGCTACCAAAACAAAAATTGTTGACGGTTTTTACCATACCGGCGATTTTGGTAGAATTGACGAAGATGAATTTCTTTATATCGATTCGCGACGCGAGGATATAATAATTTCCGGCGGAGAAAATATTAGCGCAAAAGAAGTTGAATCAGCGCTACTCTCAATAAACACAATAAAAGATGCTGTTGTATTCGGAATGCCGGACACTACATGGGGGCAAAAAGTGTGTGCCGCAATAGTGAGCTCACAATATGATGAATCAATTCTGATTCAATCGCTAAAAGAAAAACTTGCCGGTTATAAAATTCCAAAACAGTTTTTTAATCTAGGCGAAATCCCCCGCGAGGAAATGGGAAAAGTAAAGCACAACGTGCTTATGAAGCTTCTTAACCTTGATGAAGCTTAAGCTGATCTTGAAAATCTTTAGGCAGTTCTATCTTTTCAAATTTTTCTTTTAGTACACACACGTGAACGGTTTTAGCCATTGCTGTAAATTGATCATCCCGATAAAAACGATAAGTCAACTCAAACGATGAACTCTTAAGCAAGCTTACAATAACTTCAATCTTCAATTCGTCGCCGACATGGATTGGACGCACGTAATCGGCTTCGGCATGCATAATCGGCAAAATATATTCCCGGTCAAAAAAGAAATTTCTTTCCGGAGAAAGACTTCTTAAAAAATCTTCATAGGCAGCATGAACATACTTGAAAACACTGGCGTAAAAAATTATTCCTGCCGGATCGGCATCGTAGAAATAAACCTTCACTTTTGCTGAAAACATTTGTTCCTCTTATTCTTAATCCAAATTTAAACAACTCTCCTCCATTTCACATTACCTATTTTGTGTTTAATTTGACCGCACAAAAAATTAGAATGATGCAGAAAAAGATCACTCAAATATTATTGCTCAGCATTTTCCTTCTGTTGCCTTTTCTAGCTAAAGCTCAGGAAATTAAGCGCGAATTTTATAAGAATGGAAAGGTGAAATCCGAAGGTGCTTATCTAAACGGAATCCGTGATGGCATTTACAAAGAATTCTATGAATCCGGGAAACTCTGGAAAGAGTGGAACTACGTTAATGGCAAGGAAGAAGGGATTTCTACTTGGTATTTTGAAGATGGTACAAAAAGCATGGAGTGGAATTACCGAAACGGAAAACTGGAAGGCATGTCAAAATGGTATTACGAGTCGGGTGAACTCTGGTCTGAGCCCAATTACGTCAATAATATTCAAGAAGGATTCAGTAAGACCTATTATAAGAGTGGAAAGCTACAAGCGATTTGGAATTATAGAAGCGGAAAGCTAAACGGCCTTTCAAAAATATTTTTTGAAAATGGAAGAGTTGAAGTAGAACGAAATTATGTTGACGATAAGCTTGAGGGAATAAACAAGGTTTATTACGATTATGGTGTTCTCGCTCTTGAAGCAAAATATGTTAACGATAAGCTCGAAGGTGAATCTTACTTGTATTACCCGGATGGCTCAATTAAAGTAATAGATATATACAAAAGTGGACAAATAGTTAAACGAACACGCTACGGACTTCAAGGAAAGTTTGACAAAATTGAAGAGAGTTTTGAAGAGTTCCACGACGAGGGTACATTCAGCAAAGAACTTCACTTTCGTGAAGGAAAACTGGAAGGAACTATTAAAGAATTTTACCCAAGCGGATTTTTAAGATCTATAAAAAACTATAAAGCAGATAAGCTTGAAGGTGAGGCCTTTTATTATCATGATGGCGGAGCGATTGCCGAAATAGCAAACTATAAAGATGGTAGAAAAAACGGTTTGTCTAAAATTTTTGATGTGAGCGGCACAAAAACTTCTGAAGAAATTTTTAGTGATGACATAACAGATGGAGAAGCAAAAACTTTCTTCTCTAGCGGTGAAATTGAATCAATTAGAAACTATAAAAATAATTTACTTGCCGGAACAGTTAAATGGTTTTCGAAAAACGGTAAGATTATTCTTGAAGAAGAATATTCAGAAGGATTGCGCAACGGAATTTCCAAATCTTATTTCGAAAACGGGCAAATCTCGGAATTCATGATTTTCAGAAATAATTTGCTAAACGGAAAATGTTTTTCATATGACGAAGCGGGCAAAGTTTTAAAAGAAGCTGTGTACAAAGATGGAGAGCTTTCAAAATAGTCTTGCTGTCAGTTGGATATCCTCTATTTCAAATAACATTTCGGCTATTATTAACAATAACTTAACAATTTCCCTTTACCGATTCAAAAAACTAAATTTGAAACCAATAATTCCAAAGAATAATGGCTTCGAAAAAAATTCTTTTTATCTGCGGCTCTCTTAATCAAACATCTATGATGCATCAGATATCGCGGTTCTTTGGTGAGCACGAATGTTATTTCACTCCCTACTACGCAGACGGATTGATTAATTATGTTGTCGGCAAAGGTTACCTCAACTTTTCAATTCTTAATGGTACTTTCAGAAAAAATACCGAGAAGTATCTCCGCGAAAATAATTTGAAGATGGATTACCGGGGAGTTAGTCACAATTACGATCTCGTTTACACTTGCGCCGATTTAATATATCCCAAAAACATCCGCGATAAAAAAGTTATTCTAGTGCAAGAAGGAATGACCGACCCGGAAACCATTATGTTCCACTTGGTTAAGTATTTGAGACTGCCGAGATGGCTCGCAAGCACATCAACGATGGGAATGTCCCATAGATATACTTACTTCTGCGTCGCTTCGGAGGGATACAGAGAATTTTTTATCAATCGCAAAAATGTTAATCCTGACAAATTAATAATAACGGGCATCCCAAATTTTGATAATGTAAAACAGTTCTTGAACAATGATTTTCCACATAAAAATTATGTATTGGTCTGTACCTCTGATGCGCGGGAAACATATAAAATTGAAAACAGAATAGCGTTCATTAAAGATTGCGTTAAGATCGCTGCCGGAAAGCAATTGATCTTCAAATTGCATCCGAATGAACATTTTGCCCGCGCCTCTGAAGAGGTTAATACGCACGCGCCGGGAGCTCTGGTTTTAACCAGCGGCAACACTAATCATATGATTGCGAATTGCGATGTATTAATAACAAAATTTTCTTCGGTTTCATTCGTAGGTTTAGTCCTTGGCAAAGAAGTACATTCTTATTTTGATATCGAGGAATTAAAAAGATTGCTGCCTTGGCAAAACAATGGAACGTCAGCGGAAAGAATTGCTAAAGTTGGTTTACAATTGATTGAAGCGCCCTCGCGTACGAATGAAAAGATTCACGAGAAACACGATTTGAGTACAGCATGAAAATAGTAACCATTATTCAAGCTAGAATGTCTTCAACGCGTTTGCCCGGTAAAATAATGCTTCCGGTTTTAGGCAAGCCATTGCTGCTAAGAATGATTGAACGCGTTCAGAAAGCACGGTTAATTGGCCAACTGGTAATAGCTACTTCGATTAATTCTGACGATGATGAGATTGAAAAACTCTGCATAGTAAATAATCTTACATGCTTTC
>CAZEDR010000157.1:0-3396 GCA_964510975.1 uncultured Melioribacter sp.
TTGATGAATATGTTAATTCTATTTATCAGAAGGAATTTGGTATCTAATTAACAGTACCCCCTGAATATCTTGAAGTTGGTTGATGGAATAATTCCAATGCGGTTAGTTTTCTCCAGAATTATTAGCAATTCATAAAAGAGGTTAATGATTATCCACTCATGCATAGTTAACCCGCCCAACAAACTCGCCTCTCTGAAAACGCGAGTCGCGAAGCGGGCGGCGGGCAAGCCCTTGCTCATACACAACTCCGGCTCGCCAGGGACTCCTCTGATCTCTGGCGAGTTTTTTACTTCTTCGAGACACCCTTCATGCTAAATATTGAAACGTACATCCAACGGACTGCTTTCCTTAGTAACCGGGATTATGCTTAGAATTAACTTTTTCTTTATTCATCCCAAAAATTATTCTTCCACTAATCAACGAAATATTTTAACTTGCTATCATACCGGATGAATAAAATAGTTAAATGAATTTTAATCAAAATTATAGCGATGAAGAGCTCTTTCAGCTAATTAAGAAGGATAACTCTAACGCACTTAAGATTCTATTTACTAGATATTATGAAAAGCTATGTTATTTCGTTTTTGGTTTTGTTAAAGAAGAAAATAGCTCAAAAGAATTGGTAGCTGATGTATTTATTATTATATGGGAAAAAAGAAAAAAAATAGTTATTGACAGAAAAGTAAAATCGTATCTCTACACTACAGCAAAAAATTTATCATTAAACCACCTTAGAAAGAACAAAATTCATTTTGAGCGGATTGACGAAGTTGACCAACTAATGATTACAATGCAAGATTATCCTGATGGTTCTGTAAACTATAAAGAGTTGAAAAATGTAATTGATTCTTTGATTGATAAACTACCGGAGAAGAGGAAGCTCATTTTTCGGATGAATAAGTTTGACGAACTTAAGTATGAAGAAATTGCCGAAATACTTGGCATTACAGTCAGTACTGTTCGAAATCAGATGATTCAAGCTGTCAAATATATGTCATCTCAATACCCCGCCTTAAAAAAAATAATACCTTTTTTGGTCACAATATTCTTTAAATAAAAGCCGAACTAATAGATTTTCCGACCTCTGAATGTGTCTTATAGGTAGACAATTAGAGAATCCACCCCATGCAAGATACTCGTTTCATTGAATTGACAACAAAATTCCTTTCAAAAGAAATAACAGAGGAAGAGAAGAATGAACTAACTATCCTCCTTCAGCTGGAAAATTACAACAAGCAGTTCGAAACTGTAGTACAAAATTGGAATAATGAGAAAAGAGTTTCACCCGAGTTTAAGGTTAATGAAGGCATAGAAATATTATCAAATAAACTTACTGCGCGCGATGCTTCTTTCTATTGGGGCGAAAATATTGGCGTTCAAAAATATTGGTACCAAAGTACAACTTTACTCAAAGTAGCAGCATCGGTTGTATTTCTCTTAATGGTTTCAACTTGGTTATTTTATTCCGGAGTGCTGGAGAAAGCAAAACCGGTTATTGCGTGGGACGAAAAAGTTACAGTTGCCGGACAAAAATATTTAGTTGAACTGGGTGATAATTCTAAAATCACTCTTAATGCCGGCAGCAAAATAAAATATCCTCATAAGTTTATTGGTTCTTCAAGAGAAGTTTTTCTTGAAGGCGAAGCCTATTTTGAAATTGCCCGCGATGTATCTCACCCTTTTATTGTTCATTCCGGTAAACTCGCAACAACCGTACTCGGAACAAAATTTAATGTTTCAGCTTTCCCTGCTGAAAAGAATATTATTGTTTCCCTTATTGAAGGAAGTGTAAAAGTTTCCAAAGAATCATCGGAAGCGGTTGAGGGAATTGCTCTGCTTCAACCTAAGCAACAACTGTTTTATAATAAGGACGAATCTATTAGCTCATTTCATAATTTTGAAAGCCAGGAAGTTATTGGCTGGAAAGACAATGTGCTAATCTTCAAGAAGGAACTCTTTTCTAATGTTCTCGTTAAGTTGGAAAGAAATTTCGGTATAAAGTTTGAAGTTGCCGACAAATCATTTAACAACAAAAAAATCACCGCCAACTTCCAGAATGAATCCTTCTGGACCGTTTCTGAAACTATTAAAAAACTAACAGGACTAAATTATAAAGCAGTAAAAGAAAATAACCGTATTACAAAAATTGTTTTTTATAAAAAATAGGAGGTTCATTTGTATGATATTAAAAAGCCATGACAATGTTCGAGATTGCCATGGCTCCAGCAGGTCAACAATGTAATTGAGTTTCGCGAAAAACAAAAATAATTGTCTAACCAGCACGAGGTAAAAATATGAAAAATAACATTCTGCGGATAGTAAAAATGGCTGCTTTTTATTCATTAACGGGGATCGTTTTGCAAGCAATACTTGTAACATTTTTATTTGCGTCTCCATCGGAAGGACAAAATCTCCGCGATGTGAAAGTAAGTGTCAGAGCTCTAAATATTACACTGGAACAAGCTTTACAGCTTATAGAGCAAAAAACAAATTTCAAATTCACTTTCTTTGAAGACAATCTGCCATTACAACAAAAAGCAACCGTTATTGTTGAAGAAGAATCCCTCTACAACATTCTTGAAGTATTCGCTAAAGATTACGGATTGACATTCAATAGAATTAATGATCAAATAGTTGTAAAGAAAAACCAAGGACAAAAGGAAATTTTAGTTACAAGCCAAGAGAACGGAACAGTAAAAGGAAAAGTTACCGATGCTTCCACAAAAGAACCGTTGATTGGAGCAACAGTTACATTGAAAGGAACAACAATTGGTTCTTATACCGATGGTAAAGGATATTACACAATTGATAATGTAAAACAGGGTAAATACACAATAGCAGTTTCTTACATTGGTTATTCAACAACAACAAAAACAATTGAAATTTCTGCTGATAAAACAGCAGAAGTAAATATTTCTCTTGGACAGAGTACAGTAAACCTTGATGAAGTTGTTGTTACCGGTTCTTTAAGCGAACGAGCAATGCGTGCAGTAGCAAATCCAATTACTGTAGTTACAACTAAAGAATTAGAAAATAGAAATTTAACTTCTTTAGGGTCGGTATTGGAATCTATACCCGGAATTATGATGGGTGGAAATAATGAAATTTTTAGCACGCGTGGTACAGCATATAGTTACATTTATATGAGAGGCGGGGCACCATTAAGTAATGTTGTTTCAGGTGCAGGAATTAAATATATAATAGACGGAGTCGAATTATCAGATCCCTCCTTTCTTGAAGGACTTAACTCAAATGATATTGACAAAATTGAAGTAAGCCGCGGTCCCATGTCCTCTACGCTCTATGGAGCTGGATCTTCCAGCGGTGTTATTCAGATATTTACAAAACGCGGCAGTATGAATAATCTTAAAGTTGGTTTCCGTACTATGTTGACTT
>CAZEDR010000157.1:3406-7884 GCA_964510975.1 uncultured Melioribacter sp.
CATATTAGCATAGGATTTGATTTAAATAAAAAATATGTTGACTTCACAAAAAAGTAAGATGTACGATAGCGATCCGCTAAATCAAAATTATTCTTTAAATGTTTCCGGAGGTCAAGGTGAATTTGGTTATACTTTTGGAGTTGATCGTTCAATAAGTCCAATCTCAAGGTATAAGAGAAACAACGGAGTTGATTTTAAAAACTGGAATTTTAATGCTGGGGTTAGAGCAAGACTTTCTAACCTTATCGCAGATTTGAAATTTCAATATTCCTACAATACCGGTGGTAGTTCTCAGAACGATTATTTATATAAAACTGCCTTGGCGGATGGTTGGAGTGCGCCAAGTAAGTTGCTCTATTCTTTGACTGATAATAAAAACTTCTCAGAAGGTGTTCTTGCAAGTCTGAACTTAAAACAGATACTTGGTGAAAAGCTATATCATAATTTTACTGTTGGATATGCACGGAATGGATTTGAAAATACTACTTATACAGCATCACAATATGGACCGACTACTTTTATTTATCCGACTATGTCACGCGATTTTAGAAAGTTCAACATAAAGTATTTTATAAATCTGAATCAATCTTTAAGTACAGATTTTAATGTTGATATAACCGGAGGCTTCGACTATGTAGATTATAGATTTGTGGATATGATGAGTACTTATTCAAAAATGCAAATAGATTATACCTCTCAACCTGAAGCAGCATTTGGCTATAAATCTATATATCCAACTACTACTACCGGTCTATTTGGTGAAGCTGTATGGAGCTATAACAATGATCTGTTTTTAACAACAGGTCTTCGTGCTGAAAAGAATAGTGGTTATGGGGACGACCTCGGATGGTACACTATGCCGAGAGTTGGACTGACTTATGTTCAAGCATTAGGTGATTTTACTTTCAAACCGAGAGGTTCATGGGGCAAATCTTCGGAACCGGCCAGTCCATATTATAAAACGGGTGAGGTTAATTCATATGTTATCGTTCTACCAAATCCAAATTTGAAACCGCAAAACCAATCTGGTTATGAATTTGGCGCTGATATTTATTATGGATCATCAGTTGTATTTAATGTTACATATTACAAACAAAAAATGGAAGATCTAATTGTTAGAGTACTAATGAATGATCCAACAACAACACAGAATGATTATCAATATCAAAATGTTACTAAGGCAGATAATAGTGGATGGGAATTTTCTGCTAAATTCCTTTATAGCCCGTTTACATTAGACTTATCATATACATCAGTTACAAGTACATATGGCGAGGGATTTACCTCAACCTCGAACCCAAATATTAGACCTGGTAAAAGAATTCCAGACATCCCATCAGGTTCATTCTTTGCGCGGTTAAGTTCCAGAATCCCATCTTTCTTATCATGGACAGACAAAGGGGGAACAATAACTCTAGAGTATAGATGGAATGGAAATGTCTTTGCACAGGATTATTATGGTTATTATAAAGCCGTTAATGCACGGGTTTCGCCAGCACCATATCCAAATAGTTACAACTACTTTGGTGAGTTTCCTGGCTACTCTAAATTTAATCTTCGTGCGGACTATTCGATTCTTAATAATCTCTTACTTTTTGTTGATGTTCAAAATTTGTTGGATAACCAGGATTGGATCAGCGGTTCAGCTCCAATGATAGGACGCCAAATTAGTTTTGGATTCAACTTCCAGTATTAATCAATTTAACAAAAATTATCCCGCTGTTATGGCGGGATAACTCTTTAATACTTACAAAGGATAAATTATGAAAAGGAATATTAGCCTGATCTTATTTGTTATTCTATTAATAGCAACGTTAGGTCTGGCTCAAGATAAAAATTTTATATATACACCCGAAAAACCAAAACCGGGAGATATGTTGACTCTCCAATTTAGTACCGTCTTAGAGAATAAAGACATGTCAGTAATTATTTACTCCGTTAAAAACGGTGTTCTTAATGCGGAAGAATTCCCGGTGAAGAAAGAAGCAGATCACTGGCAATATAAATATCAAATCCCTGATACATCTCAGGCTCTCGGAATTAAGCTTATTGTTACTGACAGTGAGTTTGGTAATCAAGTGAAGCAAAAGACTTTCCCGATTCAATTGTTCGATAGAAGTGGAAGGCTATTGAAAGGAACAAATGCCGCCAGTGCCTACATCGTTGGTTATCAAGGTGTAGTGAATGATAAAGCGGATCTTAAAAGTGCATACGGTCTTTACAAAGAAGAATTTACCCGGAATCCTTCTCTTGCTAAGTATTATACATTGCAATATTGCGACCTAATAAATTCTCAAGAAGACAAGCACGCAAACAACTTGATAAAAAAAGTTTTAAGTAGGGTTGGAAAAGAATCACTAGATGAAAAACAATTGATGAGCTTACAAAATGTTTACACAAGCATTTTGAAGGACGAGCAAAAAGCAAAACAACTACGTGATCTAATTGCAAAGAAATTTCCAACCGGTATATCTATTGAGAGAGAAGAAATCAACAATGTTTACAAAGACTTATCGGATATTGAAAAAGCAAAAACTTTATTAGGAGAATTCACGAAAAAATTTCCTAAAAGCGAAAGTTGTTACGGCATGAGTGCCAACATATTGCAAAATCTTTGCAAACAAGGGAACCTTGACGAAGCTAAAGAATATCTTAAGAGCATGGATGTTGGATTTGACGATGAAAAATGGACTTGGCAATACGGATTGTTTGCCAACATTACCGATATATGCTTATCAAACGGAAAGGTTATGCCTTTTACTGAACAACTCAACGAGATATCACTTAAACTTGCCAAAAAACTAATTGCTTCTTCTAAACCTAATCCCAATTGGTTAACTGCGAGTCAATATGGATATATGACAAAAGAATTTTCTTCTTATTGTTATTTAGTTGCTGCAAAAGTTTATGAAAAAACCAAAGGTCTTAAAGAAGCTCTTAAGATAGCTGAAGAAGGATATCAGTTAAGTCGTTTTAGTAAAGATTTGCAGAGAACATATGCACGTCTTTTAGTAGAGAATGATAGAGCAGAAGAAGGAATGAAGATGATTGACAATATGATCTCAACCGGAAATGTGTCTGAAGAGTTATTGGCAATACATAAGAAAGCTTATTCAAAAATTAAAAGATCGGAAGAAGGCTATGAAAGATATCTTTCCGATACGAGAGAAAAGTTTTTAAATAAGTTCAAAGAAGAAATCAAATTTTCTCTTGTAAATAAAGAGGCTCCGGCATTTACATTAACCGATCTTGACGGAAAGAAAGTATCATTAGCTGATTTTAAAGGGAAAACAGTAATACTGGATTTCTGGGCAACATGGTGCGCTCCATGCAAAGCATCGTTCCCGTTAATGAAAAAAGCACTAGAAAAATACTCCACCGGCAATGATATAGTATTCTTGTTTGTTAATACATTTGAGCGAAGTGGAAAAGTTGGTGAAAATGCTGCAAAGTTTATTAAAACAAATAATTATACCTTCCACGTTCTTGTTGATGGTGATAGTAGGGTTGCCTCAGCATATGATGTAACCGGCATACCGGCAAAAATATTTATTGATAAAGAAGGAAAGATACGTTACACAGCAGTTGGCTTTGAAGCAGAAACAATGCTTGAAGAAATTGATACAGTAATTAATCTGATAAAATAATTCTCAAAATTAGGGTTAACAGATAGGTTAGTGATAATAATCTTTCGCTGCATAGTTAACCTTTTCTCATACACAACTCCGGCTCGCCAGGGACTCCTCTGATCTCTGGCGAGTTTTTTATAAAACTAGTTGCTCTTACCTTCGTTTAATTCTTTTATCAACCGGTCGGTTTTGTAAACATATTTGAGAGCTTCCATTAAACCATAAGAATCTGTTGCAACGGCGCGGTTGTTTTCCGGTAAGAAAATAAAATCTCCGGCTAAGCTTTCTAAATTGCCATCGTGAACCAAGCCAATTACTTCTTTATTCACATTGATTACAGAACTGCCGGAGTTGCCGCCTACAATATCATTTGTAGATGCAAAAGCAATTGGTGTTGCTAAATCAAATCCTTGCGGAATTGTCTGCCAGCGCGGATGCAATCCCCACGGATAAGGTTTTTGTCCGAATGAATTCCATCTATCCCACAAACCAAAGTATGTTGTTTTGCCCGGCGCAAGAGTTCCATTGTACTCGTAACCTTCAATCTTTCCATCTTGAATCCGGATTGTTCCGGTCGCATCGGGCGGAATTTGATCGCCATAGACTTTATAAGCAACTTCGCCCAGCATCTGATTTAGAATAGTTAGCGTATTGTTTATTTCAGATAATTTCATTCTTACTTCTTTAATCTTCTCTTGTGTGTTTTGCAAAAAATAAATGAAGGGATCGCCGGAACTAAGAATTTCATCGGGGGATTTTTTAAGCAGTTCATTCAATTTTTCTTTTGTACTTAACAACGAATTATTAAGTATATAAGTAGCAGCTTCTTCATCTTTTGTTGTTCCAAAC
>CAZEDR010000158.1:0-7875 GCA_964510975.1 uncultured Melioribacter sp.
AATAATGTATGCCTCAATTCTAGGTAAAAGACTTATTGAGATTTATAACGAGGGAAAAGAAAAAAAAGTAACTCCAAAAGAGTTCCTAGATGATATTTACTTTCCATTGTTCTATGATCATGAGAAATATTTTCATTGGACAATCAACTCTCCATTTGTGCAAGGATATAAGTCGACAAAGCCTCCAGACAAAGAACAACGCGCTAAGAAATTGACTGAACTACACGAAAAAATATCTACTAATATGCCAGATGCAAGTTTTGCAATTGGATTTGGTGCAGCAGATGATACTGCCACGACATCTGGTCAAATTACTTCTTTGAAATTGCCAATTTCTTATGAGGACATTTATTCATCTTGGATTGGAACCGGTCTAGGTATTGGTGTAAGTGGTGGATTAGTAATGCTAATCGAAGACGAGGCGATATTGAAATTAATTTTTGAAGGATGGGGTAAATATAGAGAATTACTTAACGAGACAAGTGCTTTGAAAGGAAATCAAATAGAGACTTGGAACGGTCAGTGGCTAACATTTGCATTGAATAATAACGACTATAAGAGACAAATATTTGCACCCATCGAAGTAAAAAAAGAAGGTGTTATTATTCCCACGCAAAGCTGGATTAAAGTCTTATTCGCTCTCGCAAGAAAATTTCCAAATGAAAAGCTAAATACATATATCTACCAGATAAACAAAACAAATACAACTGTTGGGTTTATACCAATCAATTTGCCGGAAGTTAAACGAGAAATTGACATGTATGATTTTTTAATTAAAGACTATAAACCAGAATTAAGAAAAGCAATTGATGATGTGTATAATACACAGGTTGGACTTATTGAAGCTTGTGTGAATGGAGTAATCGGATTAAGAGAAATAGAACCAGAGAACATGCGTCAATATTTTCCACAAAAAATAAATGAACAATTTGACAAGAAAGGGAAAAGATACAATAGTATAATTAACTACAACATTTACTTATCATGGGTGATTGCCATGCTTAATAATAAAGAGATTCTTGAATTATCAAAAAAGATTGCTTCTGTATTAGTTGAATATGAAGCAAATGCAAAAGGTGGTAAATCAGATAGACAACAGAAGGTAAAAAAAATATTAGGAAGTATTAATCATGCTGAGTTTCTCAATTCTGTTAACGACATAATTCTTGATTGTAATGTCGATGACATCACATTATTTGATGAACTAGTAGAGAAAAGTATGATGAGCATTTCCAAAGACAATATAAGGATACTCGTGGCATCAATTAATATTCAACATACAATCTTATTAAAAATGAAGGAGAAAGAATTATGAACAACTTTATTTTCTTACGCGGTTTACGATTCGTAGATTATTCTGTGTTTTGTGTTGAAAAAGGACAGAAAACATACTACGATCCAATATTTAATAAATATATCGCTTATTCAAGCGGTCAACAAGTAAAACGTTCGATGACAGAATATATTCTTAATGAATTGAACGAACAGTTTGCCCCGATCTCATTTTTTTGGAAAGTTACTACAACCGGCAAATTAAATCAGAGTGAGGTCTATTCTCCATGCAACCCAAATTTTACGGACCAACTTCTTGGTGGTTGGATGATGGCAAAATCAAAAAAGAAAAGTGTTAAAGATAAAGACAGTGAGTCAATAGAAAAGGACGAAACCACTATGACAATAAAAAGAAGAAGTCCCTTTTCTATATCTGCTTTACGTCCACTTCATCCCTTGATGTCCAGTGTTAGTGAAGAGAATATATCATTTGACCGTAGCGATAAACCCGACAATCACACAATAATTGTCCGAGATGCTAAAGGTAATATTCTTTCGGATAGTGAATTGGAAAAATTATTGAATGATACAAATCATATTCCTTTATCTCCTCGCAAGTGGATCCCCAGCGATAATGGTTCTAATAGTAGAGCGCACGGACTATATATCTACGATGTTGCCATCGATCTTCGAACGCTATTTTGTGTCTCAATTAATCAAAAAGAACCGGAATTAGAACCCAAAACAATCGAATTATTAATCGAAAATGGATGGATTGAAACTAAGAATATATTTGGGAAATGTCTTGTCTGTCCTAAAGAAAGAAGAGAAAAAGTAATTGAAGCAGTTGCGGGTGGTTTAATTAACTGGAGAATAACAAGTAACCAATCCAGAACATTTAGCTTAATGGAAACACTTGCTATTTCAATAAGTGATAACGCAAATAAACTAGCGGCTTCAATAAGAGCAGAATTGAATGAAGAAAGAGAAAGAAGCGCTAAACCGGTTATTGATAAGAATACCGGTGCAGATGTTTATGTTACTCTTCCGTGTAATGGTTATATAGCTGGTGCAGGTGCAGAACTCAATGCTCTCGAGAATGCTGAAGCAAAATTAAAAGAGCTAATGCTTGCTTATGATTACGAAAACCAATCGTTATAATCGGTGTAAATCCCCCGCAAAGCGGGGCAAGCTGTGCAATCCGTGTCAACGAGAACCAATTATAATTCCCGTGTGTAATTAATATCAAAGGAGTTTTGATGGAAGAGTTTAATCTCAATGGACTTAGCGCGCTCTCCCGCGAATGTTATTATAATATATGGCAGCGGGTTAAAGCCGGCGAAAAATTAGAAGGTGAAGAAAAGATCATTGGAGACCTTATGTGGCAGCATGAGGAATATTATAACGAGTGGGACTCTACAGATTTTGAACGTGTTTTCGATCCCGAAACCGATGTAAATCCATTTGTACATATTATGATTGACTCGATTGTAATTACCCAGATATCAAAAAATGATCCTCCTCAAACAAGATTTACATACAATTTACTTATTGCAAAAGGTCATTCGCATCTCGAAGCAATTCATAAAATCGATTCCGTTGTTGTTGAAGAAATTTGGGCAATAATGAAAGAAGGCAGAGAATTTAATGAGAAGCAATACGTTGCTAAATTAAAACGGCTAAGCAAATATTAGGCAAACCATTCATATGGTTCATTTATTCTAGCCGGCTTATACTTCCGGGCATTCCCGTTTCTGTTAATTACTTACTCATGTTACGCACGAAATAATTTTTTGCCACAAAGTCTCTAAGGCACAAAGGAAAAACTTAAAATTTACTCGTTTATTCAAAACTTCTTAGTGGCGAAGTTATTTGAATATATGCGTAACGTGAGTTACTTAATTACCAAATTCTTCTTAAGGCACAACTAAATCGGTAATCTCAAATTACCAATTAATCTTGATGGTGTTCCTAATTCCTAATTTGTAATTCCTAATTAATATGACTGGTACCCAAATAGCATACTATTTTTTGTGTAAGAGAAAGCTCTGGCTTTTCCTTCGCAACATAGATATGGAACAAAACTCCGATACCGTTGCGATGGGTAAGTTTATCTCCGAATCAACATACGAAAGAGAGAGACACGAAATTCATATTACCGATGACGAAGATGAAATTGTCCTCGATTTCTATGATGACAAGACAAAGATAATTCACGAAGTAAAAAAATCCGATAAAATGGAAGAGACACACAAATGGCAAGTTAAGTTTTACATATACGTGCTGGAGAAAAAAGGAATTGAAGGTGTAACCGGAGAAATTGACTATCCCAAGCTTCGCCAAAAAGAAAAAGTAGAGCTAACAAACGAGGATAGGATTAAGCTTCAGGAAATCCGGTCGGCAATTCAGCGCATAAAAGAACTAGAAATTCCACCGGACGTAATCAACAAACCTTTTTGCAGAAATTGCAGCTACTACGATCTCTGCTACGTATAAAGACACGGATTTCACAGATTAACACGGAATTGAAATGAATTTAATTGATGAGGAATTAACTTTGTAAAAATTGCTGCTATTACATGTTGAGCTGCTTGTTGGGACACGGATTTCACAGATTAACACGGAGTTAAAATGAATTTAATCGATGAGGAATTAACTTATAAAATAATTGGCTGCTGCATGGAAGTGCATAAGAGTCTTGGAAAAGGTTTTAATGAAATTGTATATAAAGATGCTTTACAATATGAATTCAATAAAAATAAGATTCCGTTTGAAAGAGAAAGGGAATTTCAAATAGTATATAAAGAAATAACTCTTCCTCATAAATATTTTGCAGATTTTATTGTATTCGATAAGATCATTTTAGAAATAAAAGCAATTGAATCTATAACAAATTCGCATATTAAACAGACTCTTAATTATCTAGCCGCCTCAAAATTAAAAGTTGGCTTAATTATTAATTTCGGGGAAGACTCATTAAAATACAAAAGAGTAATTTTATAACTAATCGGTGAAAATCCGTGTAATCCGTGTCTATGAAAAGAAATTACTACATCTTTAGCAGCGGAAAGCTCATCCGCAAAGACAACACATTATACTTTGAATCTGGTGAAGCTGCCGAACCGCATGCGGTGAGCGAAGTCGAAGCGGAAGAAGCGGAAATAACTGAAGAAGAAATTTCTGTAGATGATGATTCGGTTAGCGAGGCTGAATCGGAAGATAACGAGCCAAGGAAACTGCCGCGTAAGCCCATCCCGGTAGAAGATATTGATTCCATCTTTTGCTTCAGTGAACTTCGCTTCAACACAAAGTTCTTAAACTTCATTGCGCAAAAAGAAATCATCCTACATTTGTTTAACTATTATGGCTATTACACATCATCCTTCTATCCACGTGAACCATACATCTCCGGTAAACTTCTGGTTAAACAAGTTCAAACATATTTAGATGATGAAAAGAGAGTACAGCTTGCTAGAAAATTTGTGCTTGGCTCTGCGGAAAACATCAAAAAGAATTTACAGTATTACAATACTCGCGGCAAAGATCTTTCCCCGTTTCTGGAGAAGACTGCCGAACTAATAAGCAAAATTGATTCTACCGAAAACGTTCAAGAACTGATGGGAATTGAGGGAAACATTCGGTCAAATTATTATATCACTTGGAATCTGTTGATTGATCAAGAAATAAAATTCGAGAAGAGACAAAAGCATCCGCCCACAAATCCAATTAATGCATTAATTTCATTCGGTAATTCGTTGGTCTATACTGCCGTACTAAGCGAAATATTTAAGACTCAGCTAAATCCGTTGATAAGTTTTCTGCATGAGCCGGGCGAAAGACGCTTTTCCCTTTCACTTGATGTTGCGGAAATATTTAAGCCGTTACTTTCCGATAGAATAATATTTTCGCTTCTCAATAAGAACCAAATTCAAGAAAAACATTTTAGCAAAGAACTAAATAAATGTTATCTAACTGCGGAAGGGAGAAAAATCTATCTCAAAGAATTTGATGAAAAACTAAAAACCACAATTCAACACCGGCAGCTTAAAAAATCAGTTAGCTACCGGCATTTAATTAGATTGGAATGTTACAAGATCATCAAACATCTTCTTAGCGAGAAAGAATACAAACCCTTTACAATCTGGTGGTAGTTAAATAATTAGGAATTATCAATTCGGAATTAGGAATCAAAAAAACTTAACAGCATGAAACAATCGAATGTTATTAGAAAGAAAAGTTATCAATTTGCGCTTAACATTATTGACCTTTTTCAAGGGTTGAAATCGAACCATGAATTTATATTATTAAAACAATTATTGAGAAGCAGGACTTCGATTGGCGCTAATGTAGAAGAAGCTATTGGGGGTCAACCTCGCAAAGATTTCTTTATGAAATTAAATATTACATACAAAGAAGCACGTGAGACTCATTACTGGCTAAGACTAATAAATGATAGCGGATTAATCGAAAAAGGTAAGGGTGAAAAGTTGATTCAAGAATGTGAAGAATTGCAGCGAATACTCGGCTCAATAATCAAAACGATTAAATCCGAGCATGCTTCCTAACTAGTATTTCTTAATTCCCAATTACATCGGATGTTTTTTATTCTCAATTCCTAGTTTTTAATTCTCTTTTGGTAAAACTCTGTAAATAATTCCCAATTATTAATTCCTAATTCCTAATTAATACCATGTATATAATAGTAGTTTACGATGCCGGACCTAAGAAAGGTGTTAAGCTATTGAAATATCTGCGCCGTCATTTACTGTGGGTACAAAACTCAGTCTTTGAAGGAGAGGTTACGGAAAGCGAGTTTGAAACCATTAAGCGGGATGTAAAAGAAATAATTAACACAAAGAAAGACAGCATAATTTATTACACGCTTGGCTCGAAGGATTACGTTGAGCGCGGAATAATAGGAGTTGAAAAGAATGATACAGATTCGTTTATTTAAAGGAGATATTATTGGCACAAAGATTAGTTTTTTCATAATTCATCAACAATGCAATTACTAATTCTTAATTAGCAGCATTGTTCTTAATTTTTAACTCCTAATTTCAACGTAGCATTATTGTTCTTAGCTTCAAATTCCTAACTCCTAATTTTTAATTCCTAATTCAAAAAGCGTCGTACCCCCCACCTTTTAACACAATTACACATTGACGATGGAAAACATAAAAAATGCTTGTATTACAGCGCAAAAAGCCCTTAATTTGGGCACTCTTAATCGCACTACAGTAGAATTGAAACTGGTAATTATTTAATGAATCAAGGCGCAAGTGGTTTCTCTTAATCGCACTACAGTAGAATTGAAACAACTGTTTGTGAGGGCAAAGTCTTTTAGTGCTTTTAGGCTCTTAATCGCACTACAGTAGAATTGAAACCTTAGTGGTTATAAACGGTACATAGACCAACGGAGCTCTTAATCGCACTACAGTAGAATTGAAACCATCTTTGAAAGGATAAAACGTAACGTCCTTATCTTCTCTTAATCGCACTACAGTAGAATTGAAACTTGGCTATGAGTTGCAACCATTAATTGAAGAACTTCTCTTAATCGCACTACAGTAGAATTGAAACTTCTGTGGCTAGATCTACATATTCAGACGGTAACTTCTCTTAATCGCACTACAGTAGAATTGAAACAGACCATTACTGTTGAAAAACTTACGTGTATTGAAAGCTCTTAATCGCACTACAGTAGAATTGAAACAACTTTTCTCTTGCTTCTCTACTTTTTTTCCCTTATCTCTTAATCGCACTACAGTAGAATTGAAACATAGTTTGTAATTACAGTAGAAAGAAGACTTGATGCTCTCTTAATCGCACTACAGTAGAATTGAAACACAGTTAAATCAGCCTTGAACCGCATCGTCTTTGTACTCTTAATCGCACTACAGTAGAATTGAAACGAGAAAGAGGAAGGGTTTTTTCATCTACCACTCCAGCTCTTAATCGCACTACAGTAGAATTGAAACAAGAAAATTCTATTTGGTCTTAAAAGTGGCGTGTCCTCTTAATCGCACTACAGTAGAATTGAAACACCTTATGTACTTATCCCAATCGAAAGGTTTTTTACTCTTAATCGCACTACAGTAGAATTGAAACTTATAAGCCTTAGCTTCTTTTTCATCTTGTTTAAGACTCTTAATCGCACTACAGTAGAATTGAAACTCTGTATAATCCGTAGCGTTGCCGCCGTTTGGCGCCTCTTAATCGCACTACAGTAGAATTGAAACGTACCAGTCCAAGAAGTAGTTGCACCTTCAAACCCTCCTCTTAATCGCACTACAGTAGAATTGAAACGATGGATTTATGACGGAACTTCTTACTCTTAATTATACTCTTAATCGCACTACAGTAGAATTGAAACGCAAGCACTAACACAAGCGTTATAGGCAGAGAAGACTCTTAATCGCACTACAGTAGAATTGAAACGAAGATTCCATCCGCGTGCAAGCAATTTATTTTAAGTCTCTTAATCGCACTACAGTAGAATTGAAACCAAGAACACTTCCGCGCGTTTCGTTGTGCATGATCTCTCTTAATCGCACTACAGTAGAATTGAAACATTGCAATACAAAATGCAGTAACTGATTTAGA
>CAZEDR010000159.1:0-7822 GCA_964510975.1 uncultured Melioribacter sp.
TAAAAGAATTTGCGGAGTTTTAGTAATACTTGGTGGCGTTTATTTAATTGCAGGTATATAAATGGTAACAAATAACTTTTTAGATACTTATAGCATTAAAATTCTAGATTCTTTAGCAGAGGGAATTTATGTAATTGATAAAGAATTTAAGATAGTTTTTGTAAATAAGTCTGCGACACAAATTACAGGCATAAAGCGAGAAGATGTGTTAGGAAAGGTATGCAGAACTTTCTGTAAATCGGAAAGATGCCAAATTGGATGCCCGATTACTGAAGTGATTAGAACGGGTAAAAATATTATAGACTTGGAATCAAGCTTACAAAATAATGAGGGAAGCATATTACCCGTTAAAATAAATGCATCTGTATTATGCGATGAAAAAAAGGAACCAATCGGTGGAATAATATCCTTTAGAAGAAATGCAGTAGTAAACTTTGAAGAATATCTAAAACATCAAGATCATTTTTATGGTATTGTAGGCAAGTCCAAGGTTATGAGAGAACTTTTCAAAACTATACAAGAGATTTCTAGAAGTGGAGCAAACGTTTTAATTACCGGAGAAACCGGTGTAGGAAAAGAAATGTTCGCAAATGCGATTAAAGAAACAAGTCTAAGAAGAGAGAAAATATTTGTAAAAGTTAACTGTGCTGCTTTGCCTGATACATTACTTGCAAGCGAATTGTTTGGGCATGTAAAAGGAGCTTTCACTGATGCTATTAAGGATAGAGTTGGAAGATTTGAGTATGCAAACAACGGAACAATATTTCTAGATGAGATAACAGAAATACCTGTCAATATGCAGTCAAGGCTGCTAAGGATTATACAACAGGGGACCTTTGAAAGATTAGGTGAAAGTATTGAAAGAAAAGTTGACGTAAGAATAATTACCGCATCAAATAAAACAGTACAAGATGAAATTAAAGCCGGCCGATTTAGAGAGGATTTATTTTACAGATTAAATGTAATACCACTTCATATTCCGGCATTAAGGGAAAGAAAAGAAGATATAGTTTCACTAGTAAACTATTTCATAAGGAAGTTCTCAGACAAGTATGGAAAGAAAATTGAGACCACAGATTCTGAAACGATGGAAGTAATGTTTAATCATGATTGGCCGGGAAATGTAAGAGAGTTAGAAAATGTTATCGAGTATGCATTTGTTCGCTCAAAGAGAGAAGATTATCTCTGCGCTTGTTGTTTACCGCCGAATCTTAGAAATAAAAATAAATGCAACAAATACATTAGCGCAAAGGAAATCGAAGAAGATGAAAAAGCCGAAACTCTTTTGGCATTATTAAGACAAACTAATTGGAATAAAAGTAAAGTAGCTAAGATACTTGGTATTAATAGAAGTACGGTTCATAGAATGTTAAAAGGGCATTCTAAAGATTAAACACCCTAAGCAAATGTTGCAATGTGTTGCATTGTTAAACCAAGTTCAAATTGATTTGAAATGATCTGTTGCAAAGTGTTGCAAATTCAAACTCCAGCCTCTTAAAACAACCCCAAAACACCTCTATTTGCATGGCAAGTATTTTGAATGGTATTTCACATGAGTGAAATGCTAGGCAATCAATACTTTCTATCGAGAAAATTTTGCGAAGCTATTAATGAGTTAGAGGAAACACTTCGAAAATATCCCGCCAACAAATCTGCTAAAAAGAAGCTTATTATTTGTTACGTAAAAACCGGTAAAATATTTACAGCCTTAGAGCTATTTGAAGAATTAATTTCGGAAGATGTTGACTTCATTATAAATACTGATCCGATTTTAGATGATTGCCCTTGTCCGGAAATTATTTATGAAGTTGAGAATACAGCAGTTTATACAAATGATCAAGAACAAGCGATAGCTTTAGGGATATTATGGCTTTATTGTGACATAAAATTTTCACTCAATCATTTCATTTTGTTATCGCTAAGTGATAAAAGATTTGAAAAAATCGTCGAATTACTCCGAACAAAAACAAAACAAACACAGAGGTGAAAATGGAAGAGAAAACTATGGACAGAAAGTCATTTTTAGCAACCACATCAAAGTATGCGGCTGGTGCTGTAGTTGGTGCTGTTGGATTAAACGTGTTGAGTGGTGGCAAATTATTTGCAGATGAAAAAAACGCATCTTGGCCATTTCCTTATGTACAGCTAGATCCCGATGAAGTGAGAAACAAAGCTCATTATTACTACTACAACGATAAGGATTGCTGTGCCGGAGCTTTTGGAGGAATTCTCGAAGTATTGAAAACTAAAGTTCCAGACCCTTGGAATAACATTCCTATGGAAATAATGTTGTTTGGTAGAGGCGGAGGAAACGGATGGGGAACGCTATGCGGAGCTATAAATGGCGGAGCGGCTATGATTAGTATGGTTGTAGATAAAGCGACTTCAGGAAATTTAATTAATGAATTATGGGGCTGGTATTGCCAGGAAAATTTACCGACTACAAAGGCTAATGATTTTGCACTACAAGGTAAATACACTATGCAAAAATATAATGGGACACTAATACAGAATGTTTCCGGAAGTCCTATTTGCCACTCTTCGGTAAGCCAGTGGTGTTTAGTTGCAAAGAAAAAAGTTAGCGATGTGGAGCGAAAAGAAAGATGTGCAAGAATAACCGGAGACTGTGCAGCTAAAACAGTAGAATTATTAAATGCAAATTTAGCAAAGCAGTTTACTCCAACATTTGTTACTCCGGCTGATGCTAAAGCTTGCCTTGGATGTCACGGATCAGCTGCACTTAACACTGTAATGACACAAATGAGCTGTACACCATGTCATGGTGATCCGCATAAAGTATCAGGTATAGTATTGCAAAATCCGCAGACACCAAGTGAATTTGAATTATCACAAAATTATCCAAATCCGTTTAATCCAAGTACAACAATAAAGTTTTCTATTCCCAAGACTGATAAAGTACAATTGGCAATTTATGATATTCAAGGAAGTTTAGTTAAAACACTTGTTGATCACGAGATGTTAAATGCCGGTTCCTATAACGTAGATTGGAACGGGAAAAATGAGAGTGGCTTGAGTGTAGCTTCCGGAATCTATTTTGCCAGAATCACATCAAAACAATATCTAAACACAATAAAGATGAATCTTGTAAAATAAAGATTGCAAGCCGCCTTCGGGCGGCTTTTGTTATAATAAATTTACAGCATCCTTCAAATTCTGCTGCTAGTGATTACAATAAACCCACCAAAGCGCCGCGGCTGTGTCTTTTCAATAATTGATAATGCATCAAAAATATCACTTCAACGATGTGACTTCGATAGAATCAAAGAAAGCCTTATTTTAATACTAAATAAACAAGTTTATGAAGAAAATGAATGTTGAGAGGCAAAAATTTCGTAAGAAATGGAAAATAGAGCAGACTCATAGTTAGATCATGAGTATGCTCCAAACAAATTATAAAAGATTTACCGCATCTCTTAAGTTCTGCTGCTGAAAGTGACTGTATATTTGTGTTGTTGCCAAATCTTCGTGACCCAATAATTTCTTGATGATGTAAAGAGAAATTCCTTTCTGAACAAGCAAAGAAGCAAATAAATGGTGTTGCGTGGATAGCGCTTCTAGCCTCATTTGGATGGGGAGTTTCATCTATACTTTTGTCTCCATGTCATTTGTCGAGCATTCCGCTTGTAGTTGGATTTATAAGCTCGCAAGGTAAAATGCCTTTGGCTAGAACGTTTAACATATCGCTTGTGTTTTCAGTTGGAATACTTATTACAATTGCACTGATTGGTATTATTACCGCTTCACTTGGAAGAATGATGGGTGATTTGGGTGGGATCGGGAACTATCTTGTGGCCGGAATATTTTTCGTTGTTGGATTATACCTTCTAGGCATAATAAAACTAGATTGGAGTAGAGGATTAAAACCTACAAAAGCTAAAGGATTAGGAGCGGCACTAATACTTGGTTTACTATTCGGCTTGGCGCTTGGACCTTGCACCTTTGCTTACATGGCGCCGGTTCTTGGTATTGTATTTCAAACAGCACAAACGAATTTTTTTTTGGCAATGATATTCTTACTTGCGTTTGGTTTAGGCCATGGTTCAATAATAGTTGGTGCCGGAACTTTAACCGGTAAGGTTCAGAAGTATTTGAATTGGAGTGAAGAATCAAAAACAATTCTGTGGATAAAAAGAATATGCGGAGTTCTTGTAATACTAGGCGGAGTTTATTTGATATTAGCTGTTAACTGATAGTGCCTTATTACATCATCCGGAGATTTATTTAAAAAGCCGTTTCAATTAATCGAAACGGCTCTTGGCATTCAATTAATAGTGATACTATTTCATTAAAAGAAGTTTTTTAGTTTCTACAAAATTATCTGCAATTAGTTGAAAGAAATAAACGCCGCTTGCACAATTTGTTCCGTCAAAAGTAACCTGATGTACTCCTTTGTCCTTATAACTATTTTCCAGCACCGCAATTTCTTTTCCCAGCAAATCAAAGATTCTCAATTTTACCGTTGATGCTTTTGGCAGCGAATAAGAAATTGCTGTTAAAGGGTTGAACGGATTTGGATAGTTTTGAAAGAGAGTTGCTTTTGGTAAATCTTTCGGTGCTTCAATTTCGAATAACGATGTAATTCTTAGCCAGATATCTTTGCCGGTAGAAGGTACCCGGGTATCTTCAGTAAGTATATAGAAATTGTCTCCCTCAAAATTATACTTTTGATAGTTGCTGTAAAGTCTGTTTGATGAATTAAGAGGGTAAGCTTTTCCAATCGGCTCAAGATTTTCTTGAACTTTTAGGTAATAAATATTATCCGGCGCTTGATAAAGTATAATTGTGCTGAACTGGCTGTCTTGCAAGAAACTAAGGTCATAAATGTAATCGGGTTTCTCATTCATAACCCTAGTACTTCCTAGCAATGAACTGGTTCGATGGATTCTTTGAAGATAGATTGAATTATGAGAGTAGTCTGTACCGTTTATCCAACCGGCTAAAAAGTTATCCGATTTGTCGGCTGCAATTATTCCGTATATCTCATTTGCATCCATACTTTCCGCAAGTGTTAATGTAGCGCCAACTTGCTCACCCTTCGAATTAAAAATCTGTGCATATAATTTATTGTCGGATTTATAATTGC
This sequence comes from uncultured Melioribacter sp., assembly GCA_964510975.1. Lineage (GTDB taxonomy): Bacteria > Bacteroidota > Ignavibacteria > Ignavibacteriales > Melioribacteraceae > Stygiobacter. The sequence goes on from CAZEDR010000159.1 coordinate 5,105, forward strand.
TCTTATTATAATATTTGAGCAAAACACATGTCTCTCGTCTGCTATTTACCGCCCATTGTATTGAAGAAGCGAAAGTATCTTGTGAAGAATTTGGAAATGATATTTTTGTCCCGGGATACAACTTAAAGTCGTTAGTATGTATTTTTTGAGTAATGCCGTTAAATGAAGAATTTTCAGCAAGCCAGCTTATTATAACATAACCTTCTTTGTCCAGTGTCATATTAAAATTGTAAGCAGACCACTGATGTGCATCATTTAGTTTTATTACTTCGCCAATTTTTTTGCCGATTGCAGAAATTTTTTGAATGAAAAGGTCTGTGTATTGAAGCCATGCTATAATATAATTTCCTTCAGTATCGGCTAATACTTTTGGCCTTTCACAGTTATCTGTTACTAGGTTTAAGTTAATTTGTATCTCATCGGAGTAAGCAATTCCGTTCTTTCTGAATGTTTTTACATAAATATCGGTCTTACCGCTTCTGTTGTCTTCCCAGGCAACCAAATACCCGCCATATTTATTAACTGCAATACTCGGATTTTCTTGCCAAGCACTTCCAATATCAATTACTGGAAAAGTATTCTTACCAAGGGGCTTAAGTGACTTATCATAAAATTGAAACGCGATGTCACTCAATCTATTTCGGTTGTCTGTCCATGTAAAAAGGAGCTCTCCTTTACTATTGCTTGTAATTTTTGTCCAGTAAGGATAGGATGCATTATTATCGAGATAAAGTGGTTGCGGCATTCCAATTTCCGTTCCATCATTTGAATAGCTACTGAAAAATTCAGTTCCCCAATTATTCCAGACTATAATAAATTCATCCTTGCCTTTACTAGTTAAAGAAGCATAACTGGAATACTTTCCCTTGATGTTCTTGCTTACCTTTAATTCGCTGCCAATCTTGCTTCCGTTGGAGGAAATTATTTGTCCGGCTATATCTTGTCCTTCGGAATTGGGGAGTCTTTTTTCCCAGGCAACACAGAAATTGTTATTTCCTAAAGCCGTCACAGAAGGGAATATAGCCTCTGTCATTTCTTCCTTTTGACTTAAGCAAACATTTTCACCAATAGTTTCCAACTCGGAAGTCATAAATTGAATGTAAATCTTTGACTTGCCGTCAATATTTTCAGCCCAAACAACAGCAACTTCACCTTTTTCATTAAGAGCAATTGTTTGTCCGTAACCGCTGCTACCACCGGATAGTTTTTGGCTGTTATTCAATTTTTTTACTGCGCTTTTACCGTTTCCATCATTCCAAAGCTTTTGCAGATAGATATTGTCACTTCTCCAGGCCACAAAAAATTCATCATGCTTAGTAGCAACAACACAAGGTGAAGAACTTGCAACATAAGTCGGGTTAAGGATAGAAATATTTTGCCCAATTTTCTCCCCTTTGGAATCATAGTATTGAGCGTTCATGTATTGCATATTAGTATCCCATAAAACTAATACTTTGCCTTCATCAGTAGTCGCAATTGCCGGACCACCATTAGAAATGCCTTTTGTTTGTTCGTTAATTTTAAAATTCTCACCGAGCCGTTCACCTTTTTCATTGTACCTTTGGCCGTAAATATCTCTGCCTCCATCTCTGGAATCAACCCACACAATAGTAGTAATGCCATTTCCATCCATAGTGGCGGAAGGATATGATTGCTCACTACCAAAACTATCTTCATTGTTGTTAACTCTAAATTCTTTCAGAAATGCTGAATTTGCAATTGAAGCATTTACATTTAGATTTGAATTCTCTCCTTTGTAAAGATTTCTTTCATATTGCTTCAACTCTGTTTCGTTTTTCTTTTCAACATAACGGTAAACGCCGTCAATACCTTTTTCTGCTGTCTGTGCAAGTATTGATATGGAAGAAATTAGAATTGGGACGGTTAATGTCTTCAGAAGATTTTTAAAATACATTTGTACTACCCCTATATTATTTGTCAAAATTACTTTTAATTCTAGTGTTGGTTTAACTTAATAAGATCAATATTACGACTGCTCGTAAATGCCCCTACATTTATTATGGCTCTCACAATTCTAAGAAAATTATTCTAAAAACAAAATCCCATTCAAAGTATCTAAAAATCTTTAAGAACTGTACACATCGAACAGATTATTCTACTAAGCGCATTACATCAGATACATCATTTTGGGGCTAAAGGATTAACCTTGCGGTTCCAATCCAAAAAGTCTATTTTTTTTAGTGATGAACCAATACAGAAAAATATTATTAGTCATTTTGGCGCTGATATACGTTACACACGTATACAGCCGCTTGGTGCACACGCCGCCAATCTATACTTATGTCGTTTTAGGTTCAACAAAATGTTGTATTGAAGAAGCGTCAAACAAGCAGTCAAATTCGTTTATCCTTCATAGAAGGCATTTACCGCTTCTAAAGAAAATTGAAATTGGGAAATTATATCCGATTTTATTGGAAGAAAACCTATCGGATTCATATTTAAGCAAGTCAATTAGTCGTTTTCATTCTACAGAAATAAATTATAATCCTTCAGTATTGATTACATTCCCAAACAAGGCTCCTCCGGTATTTTCTTAATCACACTTAAAGTTCCTTAAACAAATACTAAAAACGTTTTCTTCGAATATTGCAGTAAGTCTCGTAAAAAACGTTTCTTGTAAATAGCAGAAGCAGAAACTAAAGGAAACCTCTGAAATATTATTGAGTATTTAAAAACATTTTGAAGAAAAGCGTTGTA
>CAZEDR010000160.1:0-7798 GCA_964510975.1 uncultured Melioribacter sp.
TTGCTCTTAGTTCGTTTTTACTAGCTCAAAGCACAATAAAGGAAGAACAATTCAGCAAAGAATTGTTTGAGAAACACATTGGCTATCTTGGCAGCGATAGCCTTGAAGGAAGAGCTCCGGGTACCCGCAGCGGAAATTTAGCAGCAAAATATTTGTCGAATGAGTTTAACAAACTGCAGCTTGTTCAAATTGACAACGAGAATCAGTATTACCAATACGTTCCATTCCATGGAAGCAAGCCACTTTTCAACTCCAAATTGAATATTAAATTCGCATCCGAATCAATCAGTTTCCGTCTCAAAGAAGATTTTTTGATGTATCATACCAACAACCCGGTTTTCATCCCGAATGAAACACAAATAGTATTTGTTGGTTACGGAATAATTGCAAACGAATTTGATTACAACGATTATTATGATATTGATGTTGAAGGGAAAATCGTAGTCTTCTTAGAAGGCGAGCCTTTCTCAGCTGATCCCGATTACTTCAATGGAAATTTTTCTTCTATATATAGCTCGCCGGAAGCGAAACAAAGAATTGCCCTCTCACGCGGTGCTAAAGGAAGCATTTTAATTCCGTCCAATTCCGGGACAGACAATTTCAACTGGCAAAAAGTAATTCAAGATTTCTCTTTTGAGAACCTGTCATTAGCTTCATCTCCATCTACAAGTTTTGATATAATGATAAATCCAGAAATAGCTGATTTGCTTTTTACCGACAGCGGTTTCACTCTCGACGATATTTACCTGATGAAAAATGAGAACAGACTAAAATCATTTCCACTAAATGGAGTTCTAACATTTCAAGGAAGTTTTAAGCAACGAGATTTTGTAAGTCCGAATGTTGTCGGAATAATAGAAGGCGATGATACTAGTTACAAGGATAGTTATGTGCTTGTTACAGCACACTATGATCATCTCGGAATTGGGCCAACCGTTAGAGGAGATTCAATTTACAATGGAGTGTTCGATAATGCGGCCGGAGTTTCAGCGTTGCTTGAAATCGCAAGAGTGTTTGCAAATCCAAATTTCTACAACCGGCGCTCAATTATTTTTGCATTGCTTACTGCGGAAGAGTATGGTTTACTTGGATCAGAATACTATGTTAACAATCCGGTAAAGCCATTATACAAAACAGTGGCTAATATTAATATTGATGGAGTTGCTTCGTTCGACAACTTCAAATCTTATGTCGCAGTCGGCAGTGAGTTTTCTACTCTAAACAACTTCATAAAAAATGCCGCTGATATTAGAAAGTTAAAACCAACCGAGATACCAACAGAGTTTTATTCTGAGAATGCATTTACAAAGTCAGACCAGTTTTCATTTGCCAAGGCGGGAATTCCTTCTGCTCTCTTAACTGAAGGGACAGATTACGTTAATACTAGCAAGAGCGATGGAATCAAAAAAATGATTGACTTTGCGAGTGCCATATACCACTCGCCTTCGGATGATTTAAACTTGCCGATAAACTTTAATGCTGTAATTCAGCACATAGATTTCATTTTTGGAGTCATAGATGAACTAACAAACTCCGAGACCGAACCGGAATGGAATGTTGATTCTCCTTTTAGATATGCACGAGTTCTTTCCCAAAGGAGATTAAAGTGAAAAGAATGATAATTTTATTTTGCTATCTAACGCTTATCAGCAGTGGGTGTAGTTTTTTTACTTTAGATAAGACTGTAATAAAAATTAAGGGCTCGGAAACGATGTTCAATCTAACTAAAAGATTAACAGCCGAGTATTCAAAAGAAAATCCAAGAATAGATTTTATTGTTGAGGCTGGCGGAACCGGTGCCGGTATTAAAGCGCTTGTAGCTAACGAAATAATTCTCTCCACAGCTTCGAGAAATTTAGAACCATCCGAAATAAAATTACTTTCCGATAATTACGGCAGTATAGGAGTTTCAACTTCAATTGCAAAAGATGCTTTATGTATTTATCTCAACAAGAACAATCCGGTAAACAATTTATCCTTAGACCAAGTAAAGGAAATATTCTCTGGAGTTATTACGAATTGGGAAAAAGTTGGTTGGAAAAGCAAAACAATTAATGTTTATCTAAGAAATACTTCATCCGGAACTTTACAACTGTTTAAGAGACTCGTTTTAGAAGATCATGAATTTGCCGGTTCATCCAAATCCTTTAATTCCATCGCCGAACTTCATAAAGCTGCAGAATTGGACGAAGGCTCAATAACTTTTTCCGGATTTGTTCGTAATACAAAATGTAAAATAGTTCCTATCGACAATATTGAACCCACGAAAGACAATGTTATAAGTGGATATTATCCGCTTACCCGATATTTATTTTTCCACACATTAAATCTACCGGAAGGTGAAGTAAAAAAATTTATTGATTGGACACTTGGGGTAAAAGGACAACAAATCATTGCTGAGGAAGGGTTTTACTCACTATTCAATTACTCGCTAGATTAAACAGCCATCAAAGTAATTCCATCTTCGCATGTAATTTTTTCTTCGTCTGAATTTATTTTATGTAGGTACACGCTAATTTCAAAAGGTAGGGCATCAATCATATAGTAAGAAGGTTCCTTTTCCTCCAAAGTAGCCCCTGCATTCACAAATCTGATTTTCTCACGGAAGTACTCACGCATTTCATGGCTATGCCCGTGAAGCACCATCTTTACATCATTGGCAAGGAATATTTCCAGTAGTTTCTTCTTCCCTCTCAGCTTCATAGTAAAATTTTCAATTTTATTCCAAAGCGTGCTTTCGGAACTCGTTGAAGATTCTTCTTTTTGATAGAAATGATGATGTATCATCACAATCTTAATCTTATCCCTAAACTTGGGCATCGCCAGGTAATTCTCGAGTACTTGACGTTGAGTTTTGTGAACTTTACCATTGGATGCAAATGGATTTTTGAACCGCGAGTATTCATCAATTGAATTAACACCCACCAACAAAAAATTTTTTAATTCTTTGGCGAAAGGGAAAAACATTTCTTCGTGTGGCCGCAATGTGTTTTCGAATAATTCTTTGAAATGATTAATGAACTTAGATACTTTTTCATGATAGTTGACATTCAAGCACTTGAATGGAAAATTCACAACATCCTGCGCAGTTTGAGGCCCACCAAAAATATCATGATTACCAATTACAATCGTAGATTTATCGCTTCTTAATAAATTAAAATTGTTTAGTAACTCTCTGAACTTCACGAAATCCTTTTCATTTGCGTTATCAGAGATATCGCCGGTAAAAACAAAGTGCTGGGCGCCATTCTGTAACGCATGTTCAATTAACGTTTTTATTTTATCAATATTATCTTTCTTAAAAGTAGAGCACAAATGCAAATCCGATAGATGAGCGATTCTCATATTAATCCTAATAATTCACGCGCAAATGTAAATGATGCATATTATCTGTTTGTTAACAGAATATTAAGATTTGGTTAAGATTCCTCTGCATACATTTAATGATAATTTAACTATTAGTTAACCGCCTATTAACAGACGAATCCGATATTTGGCCATCTAAAAATCGGGAGATAATATGAGTGCGAAAGTTAAAGTTGGCTCACGTTACATTGGCGAAGGTGAACCGGTTTATGTAATTGCTGAAATCGGAATCAATCATAACGGTTCATTGGCATTAGCAAAGAGATTAATTGATGGAGCAGTTTTTGCCGGATGTGATGCTGTTAAATTTCAAAAGAGAACGCCGGAATTGTGCGTCCCGCAAGATCAATGGAATATTGAACGCGATACACCTTGGGGAAGAATTACTTATTTAGAGTACAAACATAAAATTGAATTTGGCTTTTCAGAATATGAACAGATTGATGAATATTGTAAAACCAAAGGAATAGATTGGTTTGTTTCAGCATGGGATGAAGAATCTGTCGATTTTATAGAACAGTTTAACCCAATTGCATACAAAATTGCCTCTGCAACTTTAACCGATGACTTATTACTTTCAAAACTAAGACAAACAAAACGCCCGATTATACTTTCCACCGGCATGTCAACAATGGAAGAAATTGATGAAGCGATAAGTATTTTAGATCGCGACCGATTAATGATTGCTCAAGCCACCTCAAGTTATCCTTGCAAAGAGACAGAATTGAACTTGAGAATGATTAATACATACAAACAAAACTTCCCGGATTTTCCTATTGGCTACAGCGGACACGAAACCGGTCTTGCACCAACTTTAGCTGCTGTTGCACTTGGTGCTACTTTCGTTGAACGTCACATTACTCTTGACCGCGCAATGTGGGGTACAGATCAAGCAGCTTCAGTAGAGATAAACGGAATGTTTCAATTGGTAAAGAACATAAGAGATATTGAAAAAGCTTTAGGCGATGGCAAAAAAAAAGTATACTCCGAAGAACTGAAAAACTTAAACAAGATGAGAAAGAACAAGAATTTGACTAAGCAGGTAATCTGATTTTCTAAAAACTCTTAACATATGCGCTGTGTTAAAGAGCTAATTAGTGGTGAGTATGCAATGCTACATCTCCGGCATTGCATTTAATATGGGTTCCACAGCCCTCCTCTGCAATCCCCTTGCATAAAAGGGGATTCGCCTTTTTAAGGTTGAAAAAATGATAAGTACATTAAGATCTATTCTAATAATATTTACACTCTTTGTTATCGCACTTGCTTTCAGCATTAAACTGATTGAGTGGATTCTTGCCATATAAAACGTTACAAAGTAATTTTACCCAACATTTTCATTCAAATAATTCTTAACACATTAATAACAACTTCTTAATGGTGAGTTTAAACTACTACATTAATTTTGTTACAAACAAAATAGGTGTAAGATGGACTTGTCAATTGGAATTAAAATAAAATACATCTTTCCTGTCCCAAGCAGTAATACAAACCAGAGTTTCACCGGAACCATAGAAACCATTGGAGAATCATACTTAACTGTTCGTGATGAGAAGAATACTCTTCTCAAAATTTCATTTAAGAATTACGATTACATTGTACCCATAGAACAATTTGACGCCCAGTATTCAGTTTGGACTGCACACTCACTTTTATAAACACTAAATCATTCCTAAGCCTATTATTTATTTAACGAAAACTTAACAGTTCGTTTACTCTCAGTTAACACTGATTCTTTAATATTATCCAACTTAATTAGGAGAGTATTATGTTTGGATTGTATTACGCAATTATAGGATTGTTCTCCGGAACTATTTGTTCTCTTATTGCAAAAAGGAAATCCTTAAGCCAAAAGGATTGGTTTACACTTGGTCAAATTTTGCCGTGTATTTCTATTCTATTTTTATTATTCACAACACGGAAGAAGAGAACTGTTGTTGTAACATCAAATAATGTTGTGACCGATAGTGTCGGCTCACCAACTTTAGCCGATTCACTAATTTGATTCCATCCTACATCAACTAAATGTCACAGATCAACTTCGATATCGTTCTCTATAATTCTCCTTTCTTTGAGATTCTTGTAAATGAGTTTCACCGGATAAGTAAATACAAACGGAATATCTACAAAAAAATTAGGAACGAAGAGGAATACTCGAAGAAGCTCTCCAACGAGGAGCGAATTATTCTTAAAGACCTTTCCGATAAAGAGAATAAAATTCTTTTAGAAATTTTAGCAAACAAACAATGGCTTACCATTCTTCAAAAAGAGCCAAGCAGTATTTTCCCGGATTTACAGATAGAGCTAAGCTCAATTACGTACGAATTGCTCGACTCGGTTAATCAGAAAATTATATTTAAACAGGACACTTCCGATTTATGAAATCAGCTTTCACTGAAATAATAGCTTCACAAATAGATTTTGGTAATTCGAAATTTTCTCTGTTAATGAAAAATATTGCTCTGAGAATCATAAGCAGAATTTTATACCTAAACCGTGTTGAAAAATTTCTAAATACCAACTCTCATCTGGAAGAAAAGCAGTTTATCAATCAACTATTCGACGATTTGAATTTTTCGTATCTCATTTCCAGCAGAGATCATCAGAAAATTCCGGCGCAAGGAAGATTAATTTGTGTAGCTAATCATCCTATTGGCAGTCTTGATGCGCTTTCTTTGCTGAAAGCATTTTTAGAAGTAAGGCGGGATGTTAAAATTGTTGCAAATGAAGTTCTTTACAGCATAGAACCACTTCGCGGTTTATTAATTCCTATTAAGCTTGATTCAACAACGGCACAAAAGAATTCCATCGTTGCAATACAGCAAGCGCTTCAAAAAGAATGTGCGGTTATAATATTTCCAGCCGCAACTGTATCGCGTCTTAGCGGGCTTACTATTGTAGATTCCAAATGGCATAAAGGCTCTATACGGTTTGCAAGTAGATTTAATTCTCCCATACTTCCAGTTCATATAGAAGCTAGAAATTCTATTTTCTTCTACGCCCTTTCAATCATAAGTAAAAAATTTTCCACTATGCTTCTTGTTCACGAACTATTCAACAAAAAGAATCAGTCTATTAAAATTAGAATTGGGGATGTGATTCCTTCGAAAGCATTTTCATCGCCGGTCATAGACGACGATTATCAGACAAAACTATTAAAGAAACACGTTTATCAAATTGGAAAAGGTAAAAAGGGTATTTACACAACTGAAAAAAATATTATTCATCCCATTGATAGAAAACTATTAAAGACTGAACTGAATAATTCGCAACTACTGGGAATAACCCGGGACAATATGAAAATTTATTTAACTACACGTTCAGAGTCTCCTCAAACAATAAATGAAATTGCGCGTCTGCGAGAATTGACATTTAGAAAAGTTGGTGAAGGAACCGGAAAGAACCATGACCTGGATAAATTCGATCATTATTATTCTCACTTAGTTGTTTGGGATGATTCTGAGCTTGAGATCATCGGCTCCTACCGTATTGGAAACGGCAATCAGATTATGAGTACACTTGGTCAAGAAGGGTTTTACACTTCCACACTTTTCAAGTACAACCCCAATTTCAAAGAGAAATATTTAAGTAATTCAATAGAGCTAGGGAGAAGTTTTGTTCAGAATAGATACTGGAATACTAATGCACTTAATTATTTATGGCAAGGCATCGGCGCATATCTTCAAAGTGATCCAGCTATTAAATATATGTTCGGCGGAGTTAGTATTAGCAATAATTATCCTCCGGCTACCAAGGAAATGATTGTGTATTATTTTAATAAATGGTTTGGAGACAGTGAAAGATTGGCAGAATCCAAAAGACCATACATTGTTTCCGAAAGACAATCCAGCAAGTACCAAAATATTTTCAACAGTGGAACCGCTAAAGATGACTACAAAATATTAAAGAAAATGCTAAAGCCTTATGGTTTTACAATTCCGGTACTTTATAAACATTATTCGGATTTGTGTGAACCGGGCGGAGTTCGTTTTCTAGATTTCGGTACCGATCCGGATTTTGAAAACTGCATAGATGGATTGATACTTGTAGAAGTTGATCTAATTAAAGAAGAGAAAAAGCAAAAATTTATTGGCTCGGTAATATCAAATCTGAAAGCAACTGGTTAACGTTTATCTATTGATATTTTTAGAAATAACAAGTCGCTTCATAAAAGCGACTTGTCCCCTAAAGTGGAGGTGCCGGGAGTCGAACCCGGGTCCGAAACTACCTTTCAATGAACGTCTACACACATAGTCTATCTATTGATTTCATCCACAGCAGCATTGATAGACAAATTATACCGGGACAATTCCGTTAAATTTCACTGAACTAAGCCGGAAAAAATAATTCAGTTATCATATCTAGGTCGGCGTTCAAACAAGCCCCGATATGAGAGAACTTGCTGAACGGCTACTTATATTATTAAGCAGCT
>CAZEDR010000161.1:0-7770 GCA_964510975.1 uncultured Melioribacter sp.
AACAAAATTCCAATTAACAGTTTGAAAATAGCGAAGTGCGTTAAATAATTAATCGGTGTCAAATTTGAATTTCATCGCTCACCTCCATAATCTTAACGCTTACAGCATTTTCATATATCCATCTTTAGATTTGTTAATAATGCTTACTATTTTGTGCTGGTAAATACGTTACTAACTGAAGATAAGCATTGTGTGATTTCTTAGTGTTTTTGTGACTTTGTGGCAAAAAGAAAGTTTAAGAAATTAAGCCACAAAGCACTAAGTCACCAAGTTCCACTTAGGGAAATTCACGAAATTCAACTTATGCTAACTTCAGTTGCTAATTCATCTCGTTTTTCAAAAAAAATAACTGAGAAGAAAAATGGAATCGACTAAATCGGAAAGGCTGCTTTCGCTTGATGCTTTGCGCGGGTTTGATATGCTGTGGATAATCGGCGGCGATTCAATTGTTCATGCGCTTAAAGAATATACCGGCTGGAGCTGGTTAATCTCTATTTCTCATGAACTTAATCATGTTGATTGGAACGGCTTTCAATTTTATGACCTGGTCTTCCCCCTTTTTCTTTTTCTTTCCGGCGTTGCAATGCCTTACTCTATAACAAGACAGCTTGAAAGCGGAGTCCCTAAGAAAAACATTTATACTAAAGTTTTTATAAGAACACTAACACTATGCATAATGGGCGTAGTCTATAACGGACTTGGTGATTGGAAGTTTCAGAACATTCGCTTTGCTAGTGTGCTGGGACAGATAGGTATTGCTTACTTTTTTGCAGCAGTAATTTTTTTGAATACAAACTGGAAACAGCAGATATATTGGGTTATTGGAATACTGCTTGGCTATTGGGGATTGCAGGTAATAGCTCCGCTCTTTTACGGAGGCGCTCCATTTACAATAGATGGAAGTATAAATGCCTTTTTCGATCAAAGATTTATGCCCGGCAAATTATACCTTGAGATTCATGATCCGGAAGGCTGGCTAGTTAAAATATCTGCAACAGCAACTGCACTCATTGGTGCATTGACCGGAACATTTATAAAGGCTGGAACTTTCTCTAAAGAGAAAAAATCCAGCTATTTGTTTGCAGCCGGAATTCTTCTGCTAATTCTTTCTTTTCTTTGGAATTTTATTCTACCTGTTAATAAAAATTTATGGACAAGTTCCTTTGTTATTAAAACTGCCGGATGGTCTATTTTGCTGCTGAGTACTTTTTACTTTATTATCGATGCCAGAGGTTATAAAAAGTGGGCATTCTTTTTTGTGGTGATCGGCATGAACCCGATAACAATTTATCTTGCAAGCAACATTGTTGATTTTGGCTACACAGTTAATTTTGTGTTTGGTGGATTTATATCATTTTTCGCCACGGGGCTTCAACCTGTTGTATTTGGAATAATCTTAGTTCTACTTAAGTGGGTTATTCTTTGGTTCATGTACAAGAGAAAAATATTCCTGAAAGTATAAAAACAAGTTTATCTTAATCTAAAACTTGTCCACTTTCTAGTAATATAATAGGTAGTAAGTATCAGTATGGAATTGTTGTGTACTGTATGGACGATGTAACCTATATGTAGAAATGACTTGGTCATTTTTAGTCACAACATTTCAGAACGCTACATTTTTGAATCGTCCTAGAATCCCTAGCTCTCCGCAAAAAGAGGGTATCTCAAAAGTAATTATTCAATAAAATAATCTTCGCAAACCTGTACTGAGTCTTGTACTGAGTCCGTAACGAAGGATCAATCGGAGTATCAGTTAAACCTGCCCTACGGTACGCGGGCTATTTATGAAACCTTACTTTTGAGACGGTCTCCTAGCAAAAAAAATATCAGCTTATTTCACTTTGTTTAAAAGATCAATCAACCCAATACCGGCAAAATAGTATGGACTCGCATTAGCACCTAGATTCCACCCAAAGCCAACTTGAATTAAATTATTAAAGACATGGAACGATGGACCTACTCCAATCTGAGTTTTATTGTTATCAATCACCAATGTTGTTGTATGAAAGCCGAATCCGAAGGAATTCAAAAAATCTCTTGAAGTTACTTCTTGACGGCCCCAATACTTTAACATCCAGCTTACACTTACTGTTGGATAGAATTCCCGTTCGGTGTTTTTCTTAACAAATATTAGTCCTGTATATAACGTGCTGTTCCATTCAAAGCTGTTTACTTTGATTGTATATTGGTCATCAGTTACCACCGCCAAATCGTCTTTAATTATGATCCTTAGCTTTATATAATCGCCATCATTGCGGTTCTTATAATCCAACAGATTTATACTTGTATTCATTAATTCATCTTGATTGCGGACTTGAATATTTTTTAGAAGATCCGGGGAAAGATTCATTGTTAGTGCAATCTGTTTTTGCAAGGCCTCTTTATTATCTTCTATTTGAATTTGCTTTAGCAAAGGACCAAAATATTTATCTGCGGTCTTCTGGGAGAGAGCAACAATAGAGTTTAGGTTTTCCTTAAAAGAATCCAAGCTTGAAAAAAAGTTTGCAACTTCAGGTAATTTCCCCAGTGTTTTTACTGCATTGGCTGAAATAGCTACAAAATCTTTTTCCGTAAGAGTGTTAATCATTTCTCCTAATTTGGCAGATTTGTCCGCAACACCGACGATTATTTTTGCTGTTGACCCAATTTGATTGGTAATATCATCGATCCCTTCCAGAATTGAAAACATTGCATCGCTAGATGTTTTGGAATTGCCGCTTTTTAGATCGCTCAAAATATCTTCAAGTTTCAGTAGTCCTTTTTTGAGGGATGAGGTTAAAGTGTTAACATCCTTTGATAAAGTAATGGAAGAGTTATAGATATTCTGAAGTTTATCTTTTTGTGTGATGGGCAAACTTGACCAGAAAGTACTTAGCGTACTGTCTACCGGAAAATGACTGATATCATAATTCAAAATTTTTGTTCCGGCGGCCTCTATGTTTTTAAGAGATTCTACCAGTGTATTGATTTCACTTACAAATTCTTTTTTAACTGTTTCAAAGTCATCCTTTAATTGAATTAATTTTCTGTATGCTTCTTCTTGAGCACGAATAGCATCTTTTTCTTCTTTGGAAAAATTGGACTTAACTTTTTGGTATTCGGTCGGATTATCAGTATCAGCATCAAAATAGCCGGGAATATTTAACATCCTTTCTCCATCCTTAGACAGATATTTCCCGGTAATTTGAAATGAGAATTTTTTTTCACCTACTTTAATTTTGAGGCTCAGTTCGTTTAACTTTTTCAACTCTTCAATAATTAACCGGTTAACATATAGGGAAGCCTCAACCGGGTATGCAACCAGCTTATTATAATCCGCCGTTACCTCCTTACTATTCGGAAGTGATGCAATGTATGGCTCAAATTCGTCATAAAACTTTAGACCTGCGGCGGCATAATTTTCCCATTCCTCATCATTCATATCACCTTCGGTAAAAAGTTTTTTCCCTTTATACGTATAATCTTGCAATGATGAAAGAAGAGACTGTAGCTGTCTAATTTTAATGGAATACTCTTCGGCTTCAACATTTGGTTTCCCCGAAATCTTTGTCAAAGCAGCAGAAATTTTCTCTTGATCAAATTTGATTGCAATGATTCCGTTGATGTCAACTTCGTTTTGTTCAAAAGATGAATAAAGTTTTTTAGGTCTCTTCGCTTCAAATACTCGAATTGAAGAAGTAAGTATATCGGATACTTGAGCAAAGGATACTGTTGTAATTCCCAAAAGCATAAGGATGTAACGGGCTTTCATTTTTATCTTCATCTTTAGCTCTTGCTTTTTGTTGATTTGGCAATTGATTTTAGAATCAACTTATCAATCCTAATTTCATCCAGAATATCATTCGTCTTGAGAGTGCCCGCAATTTCTCTTGTGGCTTTTAGCCCAACAAGAATATTATTCGCTAGAGGCTCAAGTTCACTTTTCAAGAACTCCGGTAATTTGTCAACAGATTTCAGCCAGAGCAGTATTGCTTTCTTTGCATACTTATTTTCAATTATTGGCTTTGCTTTCTCAAAACTAGCTTTGCTTTCATCACTTACACCCAAAATTAAGAGTACAACTTTTTTGTGTGCCTTGTCATTTAGCGCTTCGATAATAGGTTCAAGAGTAACAGCATTGTCTAGAACTTCTTCATAAATCTCTGCCATAGCACTTCTCCTTCCAACTAATTGGTTGTTTGTTGTTTGTTATTTATAGGAGTAAAAGTTTAATACGCCAGCGCTATATGAAGATTGTTGTAGCTGAAGTGGATTTGCAGTAGAATATTTCTACAACCCCGGTTTTAATATTTGAAGATTAGGTGTTTTATACCAGCTCTCCCCTAAATGCTTTTTGCATTAAACTGTTGAATAAATTATCTAATTCTATCTCCGTTTGTTTCTGCTTTTCTTTGAGAGCTTCTACTTCTTGAACTAGCTCGGCGAATTGTTGTTGGAGTGAAAGCGGTGGGGAAATTATTGGCAACCAACCCAATCCTTTAGTGTTGATATTAAATTGACCAGCCGTAGTGGAACACTTGCTTCTAACTACATTTCTATAACGTGCGTTTCCTAAATGATAAACAAGAAACATCGGATTGATGATATATTGTTTTACAACAGCCCTTATCAAGTATGAAGCAAAAACATATTTCTCTTCCAAGTCAAATAATGCACATCTTCCAACAAAATTTGGGTTTCCGTTTGTCCTTACGAAAAGAATATCTCCCTTATTCAAAACTAAAGATTCTTCTTCATCTTTTGAAAGCTGCACTGTCTTTAGGTTTGTTATATCAATTATCCCTTGAATAATGTTAGGAATTCGAAGGACCGGGATTCCTTCTTGTGTTGATTTTACTGAAGTTCCATACTGAAAGTACTCAACCAAGTTTTCTAAATTATTTTGCTGCCATCCTTTGGGGTTTTTCACCGGATCGCCAAACATTTCTATAAATGCGGATTGTAGAAACTGCTCTGTTAGTTGGTTAGCTTCTTTGCGTTTCTGTTTTGCTTGGTCTGCTTTTTCTAAAATCTCAGCAATTTGTTTTTGGATTGGGAGAGGTGGAAGAGGAACCTCAACATTTGAAATCGCTTCAAGACTAATGGAGGGATAACTCTCATCCTTAATTAATCTACTTGGTCTAAAACTACTCAACCAATGCGCTAAGTATTTTGAATCTAGTCCTTCATCTGGTTTGATTACAGCAATATGGGAGACTACATAAGCAGATGATTTAAGCACAATAACACGATCTTTCATCGAAGACATACCACTTTTAGCAAAAAGAACACATCCTTCTGAGAAAAGTTTTAGGCCATGCTTTTTTGCTTTATCTTCTTCTATTTTTATTAGTTGATCAGAACTACATCCAGACAACAGTTTTTCTAAAGATCCGGCACGGATGAAAGGAAAACCTTTATCTGAAAAATTTTCATCACCTTGAGGTGCACTTTGTCCCGCAGTAATAGAAGCAATTTCACCCAAAGATTTAACTTGCCAGCCGGAAGGAAGTTTAGTCATTTTTCTTAAATCTTTTAGACAACATTTTTTGGGTTCTATTTAATTCACTCTGCAAAAGCTTTTCATTGGGGAGTGCTAGTTTATATTCCGCCGCAAGAATTTTATTAGGCAATCCTTCAAGTGCATATTTTGCCACAGCGGAATCTTTTTCCGCGCAGAGTATTAAACCGACCGGAGGATTTTCATTTTTATTTGTCCAATGCTCTTTTGTATAGTTAAGGTAAAGGTGCATTTGTCCGGCATCCGCATGAGTAAACTTTCCGACTTTTAGATCTATGACAACGAGGCATCTTAACTGACGGTGAAAGAAAAGAAGATCAATTCGGTACCATTCGCCGCCGATACGGAGGCGTTTTTGTCTGCCGATAAAAGCAAAGTCGCTTCCGAGTTCTAGCAGAAATTTTTCCAGATGTTTTATCAGAGCTTCTTCAAGATCGTTTTCTGAATATTCATCTTTAAGACCAAGGAATTCAAGAATAAAAGGATCTTTAATTTCTTCTTCGGCAGTTACAATATCCGAGGGTAAAGATTTTTCACTTTTCTTAAGCATTGCTGCTTTGTTTTTGGAAAGAAGTGTTCTTTCATAAAATTGCGAAGAGATTTGTCTATCCAATTGACGGACCGACCAGCCGCTGCGGAGTGCTTCGGATTCATAGAATTTTCTTGCATGTTCTTCTTTTATCGAGAGAAGGCGAGAATAGTGAGACCATGGAAGCGGTAATTTATCAGTTAAATCCAAAATCAAAGATTGTGCAGATGGTGTCTGCATTATGTTGGGTATAGATTTGCCAGACAGTGTCTGGCGAATGTTGGCATTCACAGAAAATTTTCCAGACAGTGTTGGGAAAATGTTTTCGTCAGAGGATGAATTAGTTGATAGCTTTGGGGGAATTAAATCAATATTAGATATTCCAGACATCGTCTGGAATATGTTTGAATAAGCTATGTAAAAACTTTTCATTAAAAAAACATTACTCTTGCTAAATCCTTTGCCAAGTCTTTGTGAAAGGTCTTCGGCAAGTTTTTCAATTAGTCGCTCACCATAGTATTCGGTTCTGTCCATGCCTTGATATTCATATTCAACAATTCTTCTGCCGATAAGCCAATATGTTGCTGTAAGGATAGAATTGACGGTGCGCGCAGAAAACTTACGCGCGTTTTCGAGAACACCGCTAATATCGGTAATTAGTGTGGAATAATTGTTCTTCGTGATGACATCTCTTTTGCTTTTCGATTTCGCCATAATGAAATTTGATTTCTTCTAATAGTTTATCCAAGATTGCTCATTAGAAAAGAATATTTTTGCTGATAATCCAATAAATGTAGCTAATTAAAGAAGTAAACCCCGACTTACATTTTCTTGGTTTTGAAGTACTTCTTATTTGTGTATCTCTTTCAAAACCTTAGAAAATGTTAGTCGTTTTGTCATTAGCGTTTTTCTAATGACTAATTTGGGTTCATTTCTTTAACAGCATCTGTTTATGTTTTCGATAACCGATACAATTTCTTTCTCAAGTTTCAATACTTTCCCCATAATGACTTCCGGCTTTTCATAAACAACTTCTTCATGCTCAATCTTTTTGTAGGTGACTGATGAAGTTTTTTTTAATCGGTTCTAACTCTTTTGTAACAATATGCCAGATAATATTTTTATTAACGTCAAAATAATCATGAACAATTCGGTTTCTAATACCTCTTAATTTTTGCCAAGGAATGTCGGTAAATAGCCGCTGAATTTCTGTTGGTATGTTTTTAGAAGCTTCGCCAATTATTTCTATATTCCTAACTACAGCATCAGCTATTAATCTGTTTTTTTCAAAATCAGCATAAGACAAGCCTTTAGTGAACTCTTCAATTGCATTTATGCTGTCAATAATATCTTCAAATAATAGTTTCCAGTCTCTATCAGACATAAACCAAATCTCTTTTAATATATTCAAACATTTTGGGCTTAATCGCTTCCGGAGTAACAAGATCAACCTTAACGCCAAGCAGTTCTTCTAGTTCATCGCCAAGGATTACAAAATCCAAACCTATTGGTTTTTCGAATTCAACTAAGATATCAACGTCGCTAAGCTCCGTTGCTTCTCCCCTTGCAACCGAACCAAAAATTCCCATCTTTTTGATATTATACTTCTCGTTAATTCTTAGTTTATTAATATCAAGTAATGCTCTTATTTCGCTTAACTTTTTCATTGTTTCTCTTTCACAATTATTTTAAAGATAAGAAATTTTTGATTGCTTTAATATCGCTGCTTATCTCATCTTCC
>CAZEDR010000162.1:0-7661 GCA_964510975.1 uncultured Melioribacter sp.
GAGATGGCGCGATTTTATACTACTTCAAATATTTTATTAAAGACCAGACAATTAGCTTATTCGGTACAGATTATAATTTTAGTCAGTCCGTTTTAGCATCTGCTTATATGTCGATTTGGTTAGCAACAAACATCTTAGGTGTTGTTCTTGCTAAGCCAATTTCTGCAAAGATCGGAAAGAAAAATACATTCATGGTAAGTGTGGTTGCTTCCGCTGTTCTAAGTTTTATGATTTACTTCTTACAGCCTCAGCAAATCGGTTTAATATTTTTCTCAAACATATTGATTGGCGTTTCTGCCGGTATCGTTCTTCCTTTAGCTTGGTCAATGTATGCCGATATAGCTGACTACTCAGAATGGAAAAACAAACGTAGAGCTACCGGATTGATTTTCTCCTCCTCTACAATGGCTCAAAAATTTGGCTGGACTTTAGGAGGAGCGTTAAACGGATGGTTGCTTTCCGCATACGGCTTTCAAGCAAATGTAGAACAAACTCCCAACGCACTCGAAGGAATCAGATTAATGCTTACGGTTTTTGCCGGATTAGGCGCGTTGCTCGGAGTAGTTTTCATGTACTTCTATCCGCTTAGCGAAAAATACATGGGTAACATCCGCGGCGAGTTGGAAAAAGACAGAGCGGCAAACGCATAAAAGTTTGCTAATTGTAACCCGTTATGTGAATTAGGATTGAGAGATTGGATAAGGAAGTCAAAAAGCAATTATTCAAAAATATATCTGTGTAAACCTGTACTGAGTTTATCGAAGTATCATGATAAATCCGTTCAATCCGCGTTCTATTTTTTAATTAAATAATTGCTTTTGACTTCATAAAAATTAATTCGCACAACTGGTTAATTGCACTAAATAATTATTGAGTAAAGAATGACTAAAAAAGAATTTAACGGTAAAGTAAAAAAGCTTTTCGCAGAACATAAAAAGTTTATTACCAAGAAGAATAAAAAACATGCTAAGGGAAACGGTGTTTACGATCGTTACGTAAATCCCATTTTGACAGCAGAACATACTCCAATACACTGGCGTTACGATTTAGATCAATCAACAAATCCTTTTTTGATGGAGAGAATTGGTGTTAACGCCGCCTTCAACTCCGGTGCAATGATATTTAATGGAAAGATTGTTCTTGCCGTTCGAGTTGAAGGTGCAGATAGAAAATCTTTCTTCGCCATTGCAGAATCTAAGAACGGTATTGATAATTTCAAATTTTGGGATTACCCAATTACACTTTCGGAAACAGATGAACCCGATACAAATGTTTACGATATGCGCCTTGTTCAGCATGAAGATGGATGGATTTACGGATTGTTCTGCTCGGAAAGACACGATGACAGTAAGCCGGATGATACTTCCGCCGCTACTGCTGCTTGCGGCATTGCCCGCACAAAGGATTTAGTTAATTGGGAAAGATTACCCGATTTAATTTCTTATTCCGGTCAGCAAAGAAATGTGGTTCTTCATCCCGAATTTATTAACGGCAAGTACGCGCTTTACACTCGTCCGCAAGATGGATTTATTGATACCGGAAGCGGCGGTGGAATTGGCTGGGGATTTACCGACAGCATGGAACGCGCTGAAGTTAAAGAAGAAATTATTATGGATAGAAAAGTTTACCATACTATCTATGAAGTTAAGAATGGTCTCGGTCCGGCTCCAATTAAAACAAAGAAGGGATGGCTGCAATTAGCTCACGGTGTTAGAAATACTGCCGCCGGTTTGCGTTATGTTCTATACGTGTTCCTTTCCGATTTGAATGATCCTAGTAAAGTTATTGCAAAGCCCGCCGGTTATTTTATTGCGCCGGAAGGTGATGAAAGAGTTGGAGATGTTTCAAACGTAACTTTCAGCAACGGCTGGGTAGAAAAGAAAAATGGGGAAGTACTTATTTATTATGCTTCTTCCGATACCCGCATGCACGTAGCAACAACAACTGTTGAAAAATTATTGGATTATTGCCTCAACACTCCATCCGATGGATTGAGAAGTGCGGCAAGCGTTCAGACAAGAAATCAGATGATCAGTAAAAATCTTAAAGTGATTAAAAAACTCCAAAAATAAAAAAACATAGTGCCTCCTATGTTGCCATCCAATTGTTTCTTCTCTGCATGGCTTTTTTTTTGCCCGTGAATGATCTGTTGATTTTATGAAAGCAATTCGCAATTTTATTCAGTGTAAATATGGCGTAGAGACGACCCGGTGGGTCGTCTTCCTAATAATACAGATGCCAAGAAATAAATGCGCCGATGCGCCGCATCGTCTCTACAAAAGAATGATGTAAGTGGTGACTTGTAGCATCTTCAATATACAAACTTAGTTTGCAGTTATTATTTATAGTTGTATGTCAAAGTTCCAAGATAAATACCGCGTAGAAACAACCCGCTTAGATGTTTGGGATTATTCATCTCCATGGTGGTATTACGTTACCATTAATACAAAAGATCATATAGAATATTTTGGCAGTATTGTAAATGGTAAGATGGTATTGAATGAACTTGGAAAGATAATTGAAGATGAATGGCAGAAAACGAAACTAGTAAGGAGAAATGTTGATCTTGATTATTATGTAATAATGCCTAACCATCTACATGGAATAATAATACTGAATGGAATTGAACGTAGAGACGACCCGATGGGTCGTCTCCCAAATAATGCGGAATGTGAGATAATTAAAAATGAGACGATGCAGCGCATCGTCTCTACGAAGACCTTAAAAGCAAATTCACTGGGGTCTATTGTTGGACAATTTAAACCGGTTTGTACAAAAAGAATAAGGGCGCTCGGTTATAAATGTTTCTCATGGCAATCCAGTTTTTACGACCGCATAATTAGGAATGAAAAAGAATTATATAAAATTAGAAAATACATTACAGATAATCCGTTGAAATGGGAAATTGAAAAGAATAGTCCGGAAAATATTTTTGATTTGTAACGTAGTTGAGAATGTAGATACGACCCGGTGGGTCGTATCAATATAAATGCTGTTATTGGAAAAACACAAATGAGACGATGCAGCGCATCGTCTCTACAAAAGAAGGACTACAATTTTGTGGCGGTTTCTTTCCAGAGATATAATGTAAAGACGACCCGATGGGTCGTCTCAAGATAAATGCCGTTATTGGAAAAAACACAAATGAGACGATGCAGCGCATCGTCTCTACAGTGAAGGATTATAATTTTGCGGCAGTTTCTTTCCAGTAATATAATGTAAAGACGACCCGATGGGTACGGGTCGTCTCAAGATAAATGCCGTTATTGGAAAAACACAAATGTGAGACGATGCAGCGCATCGTCTCTACATTGAAGGATTATAATTTTGCGGCGGTTTCTTTCCAATGGTTTAAGAAACGATCGAACTCATCTTTCTGCTTTCTGAATTTTTCATTAGCGCGGTACAATTCAAATTCATCATCGGCTAACATCTTGATGCAGTTCATTAACGCGCGTCCGGTATGGTAAGTACATTTCCAGATGTGGCTTCTTGGTCCAAACTTAAACTGAGGTTCTTTATCAATTCCGCCTTCAAACCAATCGCCGTTTTCATGATCGATGATATACTGATCAATATATTCCCATTGTTTTAAGAATGTTTCGTAATAGTTTTTCTCATCCGGGAATATCTTAGACATAATTAGAAGAACATTTAATCCTTCTGCTTGTGCCCACCAGTTCTTAGTTGATTTAATTATTTCGCAAGGACCATCTTCTGTAAAGTAGTAGCCGCCGTCGTAGAAGCCGCCGAGTTCATTATCAAAACCGTTTGCAATTGCATGGTCAACCATTTTCTTTGCGGTAGCTAAAGTCTTTGTATCATTTTCCAAACCGAGAATGTGAGAAGTCTCCAGCATCAAGAAAGCTGTTTCATAATCGTGACCGAAGGAAACATGATCCAAGCGGTAAAACTCTTTGCGTGTTTCTTCATCTGCATCGCGGAAGGAGATAGGCTTCCAGTCATTTGTAAAAAACAAATTCATGTAGCCTTTCTTAGTTGTAATTACATCGCGGATGAGAACAAGAATTTTCTCAAGCTGGGTTTTCAGTTTTTCATCTTTCCAAACATTGTATAGTTCCGTATATGCTTCAAGAAGATGAATCGAAGAATTCTGATCTTTAAAACCTACTTCCGGTTTATCGCTCGCTTTGGTTTCATATTTGCTCTCTTTGTTAAAAGGAACACCATCTCTTAACAAAAATTGGAAGTATCCTCCAAGTTTGTGATCGTAAGCTTTTTCTTCAATCCAATCGAATGCTTCTTTAGCAAAATTCAAAGCACTCGGGTCATGGGTTAATTCGTAAAGAGCTGCAAGTGAATAAATTGCGAACGCGTTACCATAGGTTCTCTTTTCTTCGCCCCAGCCTTCAACGGGAGAAAATTCTCCATTGCGGTTTCGTACTTGGAAAAATCCGCCGAATCTGTGATCCCACATAAACGCACGGAGAAACTTGTATCCGTGCCAAGCGTATTTTTCAAATTCATCATCGTTTAGAAAGGCTGCCATCTTAGATGAAAGCCAAACATGACGAGCTTGCGTAACAATCATCTTTTCTTGTTCTTCGGGCAGTTTCCAATCCCATGTAACATTTGTGTTGTAGCCGCCGAATTCTTCATCAATAACCAAAGGATACCATCTTTTAAGTATTCCGTTTTGAAGGGAATCGAGCATTTCATCTGCAATAGTTTTTGTTAGGTTCATAGCTTTCTCTAAAAAAGTTTAATTGATAAGTGCTTGATAAACAAGCGTTCTATATTTGTTTAGTATTTCCACTTTGCCGGCTAACGGACGCACGTTGCAGTAAAAAATCAAAACTAAATCTTCTTTGGGATCGATTACATATTCAGTGCTGAATGCGCCACCCCATTTGTAAGAGCCGGGAGTTCCTAAAATATTTTGCAAACCTTTTTCTGTCATAATCTCAAAACCAAAGCCGAATTGATTTCCGGTTTCGCCAAGAGGAAGTGCGCCTACATGATTTCGCGTCATCATCTCAACAGACTTCGGACTGATAATCTGCTTGTTGTTGTAGGAGCCGCCGTTAAGAAGCATCTGGCAGAATTTTGCGTAATCTTCAAGAGGGCCAACTAAACCAGCACCGCCGGATAAAAATGATCTTGCGCCTTTAACAGAATAGTTGCAGAACAAATCATCGCTTGAAGTTACGGCCGCTTCATTCTCTTTTTTTTTTGCTGATAAAGTAACAAGCCGGTTAGCTTTCTCTTGTGGCAAATAGAAATAAGTATCATTCATTCCGAGCGGTTCAAAAATTCTTTTCTTAAAGAATTCGTCAAGCTTCATTCCGGATGCAACTTCTATAATTCTTCCGACCACATCAAGATTATAACCATATGTTAATGCGGCTTCCGGCTGATGTACTAGAGGCATCTTTGCCATTTCGTTAATCACTTCTTCAAGGGTTACGTTATCAAAAGTGTAGCCGGGAGAGATAATAATTTTGAATACATTCGGATCCCACCAATATGGAATACCCGAAGTGTGTGTCAAAAGATGATGAATAGTTATCGGCTTTTTTAAATCTTCAAGATTAGCCGAGGAATAATCGGTGCCGGACTTGATCTGAACTTTAACATCTTTAAACGCCGGAATGTATTTGTAAACCGGATCGCTTAGATTGACTTTAGCTTCTTCAAAGAGAATCATGAGTGCGGTAGTCGTAATTGCTTTAGTCTGAGAAGCGAGACGGAAAATATCGCTGTTCTGCAAAGGGTTTTTCTTTTCATTGTCCTTTGAACCAAACGATTTGAAGTAAACAACTTTACCATGTCTTGCAATAAATGCTTGTGCGTGTGGAAGCTTGTTACTTTCAATCAATTCTGAAAAATATTTATCAACCCTAGTTAATCGTTCCGAAGAAAAACCTACTTCTTCCGGCGCAGTAACTTGCTTAAAATTCTGCCTGGCAGACTTAGTCTCATCACCGGATACAGATGCAAAAATTGCAGTTGTTCCGAACAATAGAAAAAGCAGTAAAAACCGTTTCATTTCATTCTCGTTTTATGCAAACTCCGTACAATTTTTATGCTAAACAAATTGAGAGAATTATCTTCGCTTTTGAAGTAAATACAAAGATTCCAATTAACAATATGATATAACTTTATTAAAATAATAAAGGGCGATAATCATTTTATTATCGATTTAGTATAATCGATTAGAAAACATGCGGCACAGTTTTAGACCAATTAATTCTTCATCAAATTATTTCCAGAGGAATTAAATGCGGAAAACTTATTTTTCCATTGTACTTCTATTAGCGAGCTTAATCTTGGTTAATTGTACTTCCAGCAATTTCGAAAATTTTGTAACGCGCAAAGCCGATAAAGTTTACGACGGAGAAAAGGAAGTTCGTTTTCTATCGTTTAACATTCCGAATCTACATTACAATGAAGACTACCTTCCATTCGAAAGTGTAAATCCTTGGCGCTTGCCCGATGAATTTGAAATTAGAGATGCACTAAAAGCTATAAAACAGATCGGCGGAAAAGTAGCGCGCATTTATGTTCCATCACTTCGTAAAAATGGTGAGCCTAAAGAATTTGTCCGCCATATTGAAGCCCCCGGCAAGTTTAACGAAGATGCATTCCGTGTTCTTGATAAAGTAATGCAAGTTGCAGATGAAGAGGGTGTGAGAATCATTATTCCTTTTGTTGATAATTGGATTTGGTGGGGCGGACCGATGGATTACACAGCATTCAGGGGAAAAGAGCAATCCGCTTTTTGGAGCGATCCGGAAATAATTGCGGATTTCAAGAAGACGATTGATTTTATGGTGAACAGAAAAAATTATTATACCGGCGTTCAGTATAAAGATGATAAAGCTCTTTTCTGCTGGGAAACGGGAAATGAACTGGAAGCTCCGGCTGAATGGACGAAACATATTGCCGCATACATTAAATCATTAGACAGCAATCACTTATTGCTTGAAGGCATTCGCTTTCAGAAATTTACTGATGAAGCAATTGAAGATCCGAATCTTGATATTCTTTCCACGCATTATTCCTCTGTTAGCACGCTTATTTCAAATCAGAAACTTGTTAAAGGAAAGAAGCCTTATTTGCTCGGCGAATTTGGCTTGCGACCATTTAACCAAATTATAGAACTCGCGGATACTGTAATCAATCAAGGATTACTTGGCGGTATGATTTGGAGTTTGCGCAACAGAAACCGTGACGGAGGATTTTATCATCACGCAGAGTACAGCAATTTTGAATCATACAGATTTCCCGGATTTGCGAATGGAGAAATGTATAACGAGAGTGAGTTGTTTAATCTCATCAAAGAAAAGAGTGCACAGATTGCCGGCGAACAAATAATGCCGGTCGTAATACCGGAAGCGCCAAAGCTTCTGGAGATAAAAGAGATTTCTGCAATCTCCTGGCAAGGCTCTGTCGGTGCTAAAAGTTATTTCCTAGAAAGAAAAGAAGAATATGCTTCTGATTGGGTTATACTTGGAGATTCTATTGATGAAAGCAAATATCAATACGAGTGTTGTGGCAAATATGTAGAAAATCATGTCTCGCAGGAACGAAGATGCCTTCATCTGTATTTCCGGCTTTGGATTATTCCTAATTGTGAGCGCGACAACAGCCGTGCATCTTGAATGAAAGCAGTATAATCAATTTTAGAAAGAAAGACA
>CAZEDR010000163.1:0-7657 GCA_964510975.1 uncultured Melioribacter sp.
CATATTTATTGAAATTGGTCTTCCATTTATAAGTACCACGGTAACCGGTTTTCCTAATTTGATAATTGCTTCAGCCAACTGATTTTGCATTCCAAATAATTCTAAATCAGCACGGTCACCCATGTGTGTTATATTCCAGGCTTCTCTAGAAGTTTGTTCATTATCGCCAACTACAAGAATAATTTCATCAGCTTGTTTTGCTACTTCCACTGCTTCAGAAATAAGTTTAACATTTTCCGCTGGATCAGGAAATACAATTTCATCATCATTCCAGGAGCCGCCTATTGTAAGCTTGCAGCCTTCACTATAAAGAATATTTGTTTGCTTACCGGCTTTATCTTTTATTCCATTTAATACAGAAGTGAAATATTTCGGTACACCACTATAACCACCAATCAACAACCTATCTGCATTTGGTCCAATGACTGCAATTGTTTTTTTACTATCAGCTTTTAATGGTAAATGATTTTCTTCATTTTTCAACAATGTTATCACTTGATGCGCTGCACTAAGAGCCAACACTCTGTCTTTTTCAAGTTTTGCTTCTATGTTAACTTCATCAGGATTTACATATGGATCATCAAAAAGTCCAAGTTGGAACTTATAGAAAAGTAATGTTGAGACTAATTCGTTTATCAACGATTCATCAACACTTCCTTCGTGCACAAGTTGAACTAAATTTGGGTAACAATCCGGATCCGGAAATTCTAGATTAACTCCGGCTTCAACTGCTAACTTTGCAGCTTCGGATTTGTCTTTAGCCATGCTGTGGCTAATTGCTTCTTCTCTTAAATTAAGTTCCGTAATTGCATAATAATCAGAAACGACAAAACCTTTGAATCCCCATTCTTCTCTTAAAACTTTTCTTAACAGCCATTTACTTGCATGCGATGAAACACCATCAATTTCATTGTATGAAGCCATAACGCTAAGTGCATTTGCCTTTTCGATTACTTCCTTAAATGGAGCCAAGAATGTATCTCTAAGCAAACGTTCAGAAATATTAACCGGACCGCAGTTCGTCCCGGATTCCGGTTGACCATGAGCAGCAAAATGTTTTAGTGTAGCAATAACTTTTTTCTTATTAGTAAATGTTGCGTCACCTTGAAAACCTTTTACAGCTGAGATTCCCATTTGCGTAACTAAGAAAGGATCTTCGCCGAATGTTTCTTCAACTCTTCCCCATCTCGGCTCTCTTGCAACATCAACAACTGGTGTTAATGCTTGATGAGCTCCTCTTGACCGAGTATCCTCAGCAATTGAAGAATAAATTTCTTCAATTAATTCCGGATTAAACGTTGCAGCCATTCCTATTGGCTGAGGATAACTTGTTGCTTCTTTACCAGCGAGACCATGCAAACATTCTTCATGAAATATTACCGGAATTCCAAGACGAGTTTGTTCAATAAAAAATTTTTGCAGTCTATTTGATAGTACAGCCATCTCTTTTGCTTTTTGTCCACCAGCAGTATCATTCAAGCGCGCTATTTGTCCAATACCATTTGGGAAATGAAAAGAAAGATTGTCTAAGTTTAGATTTCCTTCTTCATCCATCAACATTGTTTTCTTTTGTCCCCAGATGCAGAGCATCTGAGCAATTTTTTCTTCCAATGTCATTCGCATTAATAAATCTTTAACGCGGTCTTTAGTAGGTGTTTTTGGATTCTTGTAAGGATGAGTTTCGGTGAGTTCTAAAATTTCGTTTGTGTGTTGATTACTCATTTGAATATTCCATAATAAAAATGAATAGTTCGTTACCGGATATATATTTTACACATATAAAAGACAAATTTGAATTCTGAAACAGATAAAGTAAGTTCAATGACAATTGAACCGTTTCAATAATAAAGAGATTAGTTTTGTTTGTCAATAAAAATTTTTACAATTTTTTACATTTGGGAAAAATCTTATCGCACCGGCAATAGAAACAGAAAGCAGTGTGTGCAGAATGATAAGTGCAATTTCGTTCCAAATATGCGCTTTTTGGATTAAATGAACCAAGATAAATTGTGCTCAATAATTACATCGTGCTGGAATAGCCTAACCAATAGTTTAATTATATCCCTATTGTTCAAATCAAATCCATTCAGACCAATGAAGATGATCGACTTTCAAAGGGCAAAAATGTGTAAATAATTGTCATTTAACTTGATTAAAGCGGAATTTAAAATTATTTTTGAACAATCCTTGAATTATCGAACCGGTTTAATATTTTGCATTAGTATAAATATGAGGAATAAATGAAAAAAATTACGATTGAGGAAGTAGCTAAGCGTGCTGGTGTTTCAAAAGGTACTGTTTCGGCTGTAATTAATGCTAAGAGCTCTGTAAAATCCTCCACAAGAGATCACATTCTAAATGTGATGAAAGAGCTAAACTTCAAACCAAAGGGAGTTGCCAGAAATCTTAAAAATACCAGCCAGGATAAAAGTATTGGAATTATCATTAAAGAATTAACTTACCCTTTTTATGCATCTATAATAACCGGGGTTAAGGAATATGCAAGTAGTAAGGGGTATTCTCTAATTATAACAAGTTCCGATAATGACCATGAAAGTGAGAAGAAGTTTTCCAACCTATTTTCGATCAAGGATATTAAAGGAATTATTATTGCACCGATTGTAGAAGGAACCGCCGAAATTGAACATTTATTCAAACTCAAGATGATCAACTATCCATTTGTTCTCCTTGAAGATGTGAGGGGCATTCAAGCTAACGTAGTTGCGATTGATAATATCAAAGCAATTAAACGTGCCGTAAAATATTTAATTAATAATGGGCACAAAAAAATTGTTCACTTTGCCGGGCCGCCAAACTCTACGCATACACACGAAAGAATTGATGGGTTCAGATATGCTTTCAGCGAGAGCACACTTGTTTTTAGTAAAGATATGATAGTTCCTATGGGCTCTCAGAACGATGAAAGCTACGCAAGAACAATTGAGTATTTCAAAGACATGCCTAAAGGAGATTACCCTACTGCTATTGTTTGTTTCAATGATCAACAAGCGCTTGGAGTAATGCTTGCATTAAAAGAATTGAATATTAGAATTCCGGAAGATATTTCTATTGTAGGAAATGATGATATTTTTTACGCAAAGATTTATCCCGTGCCTCTTACAACAATCAGTGCCCCGCTGCACGAAATTGGAATGAAGGCAGCTGAGATATTAATTCGCAACATTGAATCTTCTGTACTTTTGCCGAATGAGCGAGTAATATTCGAAACCGAATTCGTAATTAGAGATTCAACAAAAGTACTCAACAATTAGCAAGTTCAATTATTTGTTTATGGATAAGCTCCAACATACTTTTTAGTAATTCCTAATAGCTTTCCAACTTCTGAAGGCAGTTTTTCTACTTCAAAAGCAACCGGAAAACTTTTCAGCAATTGATAATCTCCTAGATCAATACTTTTAAACAACTGCTGGTCGTAATTAGTTAAGTATTTGCTGTGATTCAAAAATTCCGGATACACTTTTGTCAACTCATCAAGTGATGAAATTGGAATCTGGCAATTATTTGTTTTAGCCGGACTCCATAAAATCACCGGCTCGGTAGATTCAATATTTCGAACAAACACATTATAGTCAAACTTCTTCAATTGCGAATTTGTCACTTGGCTACAAATAGCTTCCGGCTGCCAAACAAACATTAAAGGTCTGCTAAATCCAGCGTCGGCAGTAAGCAGATTGTTTTGGAATATATTTCCGTCGCGTTTATCAATATCCGGTCCGGTGCTTGCATGCCAACCAAAATGATCGCCCAGAGCAACACGCGCATTTCTTCCGATGCAAGCCATGCTATTAACAAAAGTATTTTGATAAATCTGAACATCGGAACTGTTAAGAACCATCAATCCATGATCGCAATTCACAAAAACATTTCCAGCGCAAATCGCTCCTTTCGAAATTTCAAAGAAGAACCCGTTATCGCTTGGCCACAATTGAGTTTTGTTATAGTCGTTTTTATTGTTCCCTACATTCTCAATCCGGTTATTGATGAAAACGCCATCAACGTTTCCTACATCATACCATATTCCGTTTGAGTTTGGATGATCGATTACCAAATTATCGTTGCATGTAACTCTATGGCTTTGGTTAAATATTTTTACTGCAGCCGGGTAGTAGCCGGTTATGTTTTCAATGTTATTCCGTGTAAAAATATTTTTTTCAAGAAGCACATCGGAAGAACCAATAACATAAACTCCTTCTGTACTTGTATCGCTGATTTTGCAATGGCGCATTTTCAACTTATCTCCCCGAAAATATCCGGCAACACGAGAGCAAAATGAAATTGTGCAATTTTCTAATTCAGTTCCTACAACATCTTTTCCATGATTTGCTTCCGGCGAAATACCCTCCGGTTCTATTCCTTCTATTTCAATTGCGCGATATGCATATTGAGTGAAAGTAATTCCACGAATGATTGGACCTTTACGATCCGAAGTTTTCCCGTTGCAATCTTCAATAGTTCGAAGAAGCGCACAATCGAACGCGGTAATTTCAACAAGCTTATTTGTTGGATCAATACCGATGTAAACCGAACCGCTTTCATAATCTATGTAGTAAGTATCTTCGGTAACTTCTCCTTCCCAACCGGCAGACTGTAAAAACTTTCCATTCACAAAAACCATATCATTATTAAATCGATGAAGCGGAGTCTTCTTGCCTTCTCTATTTCTCTGCCACCAATCGGCTGGTTTTGTAGGAAACAATCGTTCCCATTTAGTTATCCACAACCCATTTCCCAAGTTTTTCCATAGAGATGCAATGTAAGTTCCTTTCAGAATCGGTTGTTCATTCAAATAAGGCTGAATAGTTATGCCTTGATTGAATACTAAATTACCAGTTCGGTAAGTACCGCCGCGTAAAACTATAACATCGCCGGTACCAGCTTGTACAATTGCAGCCTCTATACTTGTTGGATTCTCTAAATTATTTCCAGACTGATCTTTCTTACCAACTGGTGATACATAAAATATTTTGCCGGTAGTTTTAGGAATTTCATAAGATTGAGCAATCGGGCCGTAAGGTCCACCTGATGGTTGAGCAAATACAAAAGAAACATTTATGCTGAATAAGAAAATAATAAGTGCTATCGCGAATAAACAATTCACTCTATAGCTTTGGGATCGAGTTGAAGAAGGTTTCGCAATATTTTTTGCAAAACTAAATCTGCGGATCAAAGTCATTTTTACACTCTTGCTTACTGGTGCTGAATAAAATAACAAATCAAGAAATGAAAGTCTTGAGCGATTTGAAATAGAAGGTAGAAAGTTTTTTCATTTTTCATTTTACAAATTGAAGGCAGTACCATTTAAAACACAAAACCCCGACTAAAAAGTCGGGGTTTTTCCGCTCCGCGGGTAAGGCTCGAACTTACATCCCGACAGAGTCGGGATAACAGCCGCATGCTCTGCCATTGAGCTACCGCGGAATACAATCAAAACGTGGGCGTAAAAATAGATTTTAAGTGCACTTCTGTCAAGTCCAGATATAAAAATTATTTCAATTCATTTATCATTTGCAGAAAAATCTTTCCAATAATTGAGAATGTATTTTCTGACTTATCCTCTCATTTATTCAAAAAATGCCAATTAGCTTTCAATTCTGCCGATTCTAAGCAAACAAGTAAGTAAATTACGGCACGTTACTTGCGCCAAAAGCTATTTATATAGGAAGGGCTGATAATGGATACAAATGACTTAAAGGAAAAGGTTCAGCAATCTTTTTCAAATTGGAATGAAAAAAACTACCAAAAGACTATTTCGAAATTCCCCGAACAAAAAAAAGAATTTACTACACAATCATTTACTACTGTAAAACCGATCTATACTCCAACTGATACGAACGAAATTGAATATGTTGAAAAGTTAGGCTTTCCGGGCGAATACCCTTTTACTCGCGGTGTTCAGCCTACAATGTACCGCGGAAGATTTTGGACGATGCGACAATATGCCGGATTTGGTACAGCAAAAGAATCCAATGAACGCTACTGCTATTTATTAGCTCAAGGACAAAGCGGGCTTTCCGTTGCTTTCGATTTGCCGACACAGATTGGTTACGATAGCGATGACCCAATGGCTCTTGGTGAAGTTGGAAAAGTTGGTGTAGCAATAGATACGTTGGCTGATATGGAAATTTTGTTCGATCAAATTCCTTTAGATAAAGTTTCTACATCAATGACAATTAACGCACCGGCTTCAGTTCTTTTAGCCATGTATATCGCTGTAGCGGAAAAGCAAGGAGTTGGCAGAGATAAAATCATTGGGACAATTCAGAATGATATTTTGAAAGAATATATAGCTCGCGGAACTTACATATATCCGCCAAAGCCTTCCATGCGTTTAATAACAAACATTTTTGAATTTTGCGCGAAAGAAGTTCCAAAGTGGAATACAATTTCAATTTCCGGATATCACATTCGCGAAGCGGGCTCTACCGCGGCTCAAGAAGTTGGTTTTACATTAGCTGATGGAATTGCTTACGTAGAAGCAGCAATCAAAGCCGGGTTGGATGTTGACGCATTTGCCGGACAGTTGTCATTCTTCTTCAATGCTCATAATGATCTTCTTGAAGAAGTAGCAAAATATAGAGCCGCTCGTCGTTTGTGGGCTAGAATAATGAAGGAAAGATTTGGCGCGAAGAAAGATAAATCTCAAATGCTTCGCTTCCATACCCAAACTGCCGGTTCTTCTTTAACAGCTCAGCAAGTTGATAACAACATCATCCGCGTTACGATTCAAACTCTTGCTGCCGTTCTTGGCGGAACTCAAAGTCTGCATACAAACAGTCGTGATGAAGCTCTCGCATTGCCTACTGAGGATTCTGTTAAGATTGCTCTCCGCACACAACAAGTTGTTGCTTATGAAAGCGGAGTAACAAACACAATCGATCCGCTAGC
This sequence comes from uncultured Melioribacter sp., assembly GCA_964510975.1. GTDB lineage: Bacteria > Bacteroidota > Ignavibacteria > Ignavibacteriales > Melioribacteraceae > Stygiobacter. Next base: position 6,907 of record CAZEDR010000163.1, read on the forward strand.
CGGTTCATATTATATCGAATCGCTTACAGATCAAATTGAAAAGGAAGCTGAAGAATACATTACTAAAATTGATGCTATGGGCGGCGTTGCAAATGCGATTGAAGCCGGTTATGTCCAATTGGAAATTCAGAAATCAGCTTACCGCTTCCAGCAAGAGATTGAACGCAATGAAAGAATTGTCGTCGGCATGAATAAATTTCAAGTCAAAGAGGAAGAACCGAAAGGACTTCTGAAGATTGATGAAAATGTTCAGCGTGAGCAAATTGAGTTCTTGAACAAAACACGCGCACAACGTAGCGAGCAAGAAGTAAAACAAAAACTCGAATCTTTGAAAACAGCCGCTGAAGGTGATGCCAACTTAATGCCGTTTATTCTTAATGCTGTAAAAGCATACGCCAGCATTGGAGAAATCTGCAATGTAATGCGCGGAGTTTTTGGCGAGTACAAAGAACACGTTGTGATATAATTGATAATTGATAATTGCAAATTGAGAATTGAGAATTAAATAGGATTGTAAAATGGAAATATCACATATAGAACATATTGGAATCGCTGTTAAGAATATTGATGAATCAATTAAATATTACGAAGAAGTACTTGGCTTGAAATGTTACGCTGTTGAAGAAGTGAAAGACCAAAAAGTTAAGACTGCATTTTTTATGGTTGGTCAAACAAAAATCGAATTGCTCGAATCAACAGAGCCGGATGGACCAATCGGAAAATTCATAGAGAAGAAAGGTGAAGGAATTCA
>CAZEDR010000164.1:0-1393 GCA_964510975.1 uncultured Melioribacter sp.
ATTGTAATTTGATTCCTATTATTGGCGCTGAACTCTGTGTTTTGGTCTGTTATAAATACTATACCTTTTACAGTTAATGAGTTGCCGCTTATACTTTCTATTGCGCCGGTAATATCTATTTCTGTTTTATCTTTATCCTTAACTTTTATTGAAGATGCCACATAGTTATTGTTTTGGAAGTAAGCATCAATCTTTACATAAGTTCCAATTTTTAAATCGCTGAAAGAAAGAAGCTGTTTATTTTGATTATAGATTTTGGTTTGATTATTGACAAATATTGTTAATCCGCCGACAATAATATTATCAGTGTTGACTGTCTCAATCAGTCCTTCAACTTCAATCTCTTTCTTGCTCTCTTCATTTTCTAATTTAATTCTAGTGGCTTTATATGTACTATCAGCTTGCTTAAAGGCATGAACTTCTACAATGTCGCCGACTTTTAAGTCTGCAAAACTGAGCAAGATCCCTTCATGAGCAAATATGACGGTACTCGAATCAACATAGAATGTTATTTTGCTCACCACAATATTATTAGAATTAATTTCCGTTATAGGACCTTGAAGTTCCAACTCTTCCCGAACAAAACTCTCTGTTTCCACTTTTATTAGTAGAGCCAAATAAGTTGAATCTTGTCTAAAGAAACCTCTAACGCTAACCTGATTTCCTACGGCTAAATCACCGAACTTTAAGAATCCCTTGCTTCTTGACATAATGATAGTTGAATTATCAACAAAAAATTCGACGTTAAGAACTTTAATAGAGTTACCGGTTATTGCCTGGATTTTACCTTCTAGTTCAATTTCTTGACGGGAATCTTTAGTTTCAACTTTGATAGAAATTGCAACATATCCTCCACCCGTTTTCTGAGTGGCTTTGACCGAAACACTATCACCAACTTTGAGATCCGCAAATTTTATTGGAGCGTGATATTCCGTAATTACGACTGTATTGGAATCTACAAATACTTCAGTGCCATTAACCGTAAGTGAATTTGCAGTTCGTGCCTGGATAGCACCTTCCAGTTCTATTTCAGTTTTTACATCCATCAAGTGAATCTTAAGTGCAACCAAAGTTCCATTTCCTTGTGAATTTGCATCCACCTTTACAAAGTCTCCAACCTTTAGCATGCTGAATGCTAAATTGTTTTGCATATCGCTTTCTATTTTTGTCGTGGAAGTAACAAGGAGCTCTATTGAGTTGACCGTAATGCTTGTGTTGGACTTTGCTTGGATTGAACCCTTAATTTCTACTTCATCTCCGGCTTTGATATTACCGGGAACACTTAATAAAAAGGTAATGATAAGAAGAATAAAAATGCTTTCTACTCTTCTAAATAACAACTTATATATATTTAACATAACCATTCTCCTCGAATTTTTGATTAAAATATGCT
>CAZEDR010000164.1:1403-7150 GCA_964510975.1 uncultured Melioribacter sp.
TTTTTAATTTTCAAAGAAAAAGTGAAACATTTATTAGCACTCTTATTGAGTTTGATAAAATGGAGCCGGCTTCGGCTCCATTTTCCTTTTCTCTAGTTCATGTTTACTAATATCAATATTTCTGAAACACTGTTTACCTGAGCAGAAGAAGCTCCCGTCATGGCAGTTTGAGCTGCTGTCTTACATGAATTGAAAAAGTTTACATATGCGTTGACAATCACATCAGTTGAAACTGAAGCTCCAACTGCAGTATTTAGTATTGCCTTCATACCACCCATTCCATTCACACCAGCTTCAATTGTATCAATGGCATTAGCATATGCACTAAAAGTAAGTTTTAATTGCGCAACAACGGAAGAATGGTATTGTGCAAATGCATCCATCATCTAATTAAAAGTAATTGAATTTTTAATTGAAGCAGATAAAGAGGTTCCTGCTGATGCAACAGTGCTCATCTGTGAACTGGAAGCGCCTGCTTCTTGAAACTTAGCTTCAGTTGCAGTTTTTAATACAAGAGCTAATCTTAAATAATAACTTTTAGAAGCAGCCATGTAGGCATTGGATGACATCGAAGCTGCAGAGTTTACAAACGCTTTTGAAGATATACCACCCATCAGTTTGGCGTAAGCTTCAACTTTAACTCCGGCATTTGTATAAGCAGAAATAATAGCCCTTTGATAATTATTCCATTCTGTTTCCGAAGCGCTTTGTGATTCTCCAGCTGCATATAACGCAGCTTCAAATGATGCTTGAGCTTGTGCTCTTGCATCTACAATTGTTTGTGTTTGACTACTTGTAATACCAAAGTATGAATTACTTGAAGCTTGAGCTCGAGCCGTCGCTTCATTTTCTAAACAAGTTATGAATTGATCCTCGGCATTAGCATTTCCTTTGATTTGTGCTGCAACATCGGCATTGACGTAAAGTTGAACATCCGACTGAGAAACTACATTAGTTTTACCGGCAGCTTTTAGTCTTATAAAGATTTCTGCTTCCGTGGTGGCTTCCGTGTTTACTGGTGGTGCATAGACAGTGGTTCCAGTCTGAACTGTAGAAGAAACTACAGCTTTCCAGGTTGTAGAACTTTGAGTTGCAACAACAACAAGATTTTTTACACCGCTTAGTTTTGTTTCAACTGTAAATTTGCCGTCAACATCGGTTGTAACACTCTGTGTTGAAACAGTACTCAAGGAACCGTCTGCTTGAACTTGAGCTAAAATAACAACAGCTCCTTGAACGCCTCCTCCCTGTGTAGATTCCACACCCCCGTTTTTTCCTAATGTTTTTGGTAACCCATCACTCGTTGTTACGCGTCCAGATACTTTTGAAGTACCGCTCGGATTTGAATCAACAGGGTTATTATCGTTCGAGCATGCTGCAAACACAATTGATAAAACAAGTATCAATATGCTGAACACGTAATTGCGGTGAAATTTTCTTTTGTTTAACATGATTATGTCCTCCTTTATTTATTTTAAGTCGGTTTTCGTTCACTTCAAAAAAAATTATTTAACTCTGTATGGTATTCCCCAAGTTTTTTCTTCAACACTTGTTTCAGTATCGTATACTACAGATCTTGGTAAAGCATTAATAACAGCGTGCATTCTTGCTGCATGCGAGTTTGTATACCATCTTCTTTCGTAAACTTTTCTGTAATTAGTTCCTTCTTGAGTACTTGAAACCAAATCAAATTTTTCTTTTGTCTTAGTATTGCCATTCATCATTGCACCGTAAGTAACTGTTAAGAAATCCGGATCGGAAGATTTGCTTAAGATTTCCACAGTAAGTTTTACCGGCTGATTTTTTTTGTACCATGTTAATAGATTACCCCAGCCATGTTCTTTGAATTCGAATCCTGCCTCAAAGCCATGATTATCCTTGTCGTCATCATCTTCCTCATCATTCTCATGACCCCTATTATCTTTCCCGACTTTAAAGAAGTATGCGTTCGGATCTTCTATAACAACTTCAGTACCATCTTGTGTAGTTAAACTTATTTTAACTATTTGAATATTATCTCCTGTTGTCCCTCCATTAGGAAGTGAGACTGCATTAACTTTCCAATCAAGAGTATCGTTTCCGGTGTTAGCTACTTTTTTAAATTGGATCTTTCTAGTAATTGTTGATGAAAAACTTTTTTGAATTGTAGTATCAACATGCGAGCGTATTCCAATTGTCGGCTGTTGGAATGAACCTTCAATGATCAATGTTCCTTCAAAAGTTTGGATTAATGTTCCAACCGCAGTTGTACTATCTTTTACTAGAGTTAAATTTTTATCAACGAGTTTCATTTTTTGACCTATGCGAACTGGGTATAAACCCTTACCCAATGTTCCGGCAAGTGCCATTGCTTGTTCTTCACTATAGTTAGGAGTGAATGAATTTACTGAAGAACTTGTTTCAGCAATCTTCAGAAATTTTTGAGATTGGCTGCTGTTTCCAAACTGTGGATCATTAACATCGAGCGGATCTTTACAACTACTGATAACCGCCGCAAAAGTTATTGATAAGAGAAGTAATGATAAAAAAGCATACTGGCGTTTCATAGGAGCTCCTTTAATTTAATTTGAATTTTGTTTTTGAACTTACATTTGAGAGATTTCTTCTATCCATTACAAATTTTTTGATAAACGATTTCAGCTCAGCTAATTCAGAAGACTTATCGAAGAAGTAATTGACCGACATATTTTCATAAATATTGATATACTGGGGAAGTTTATAGTTTGAGCAGAGAATCATTATCGGTCGTCGCGGCATTTTTCTGCTAAGCGGCATTAGTTCCAATCCGGATGCATCCGGAAGTTGAATATCAAAAAGAATTACATCTATTATATTTTTTTGCATCATCTTTTTTGCCTCGTTCACTGTTTCAGCTTCCAATACTTCTTCAAATAGATTTTTTAATGCCAAGTATCGGATCAGATTTTCTTTAACAATTTTTGAACCTTCTACAATCAAAATTTTCATCTCAAATGTTGTTTAATTCTTGGTGTTAATTTAATCGCTGATAACTATGTTGTATGCAGTGGTTTTTTGTAAAAGGATGTGGTCGGTTTTACGGCAAGAATATGGCAGAATTCAATAAGTATTAAAAGAAACCCCGCTTAAGCGGGGTTAAAATATTTTATTTGAAAATTACCTACACAAATTTATTCCGCCTTAATAGATTTCTTCTTTGTTCTTTGGAATATATATGCAACTACAAGAAAAATTATGGCAATGGCTATAATATATACCCAGTATGAAAATGATGAAGTGGCTTCTTTTTTCCATATTTCTATTTTCGCTTCAATAATATCTTTTTGGGATTGGGTCATCATATTATTTTCAATGAGAACCGGTAGCCATTTTTTCTCAAATGTTTTATAATAAACACTGTCGGTAAAAGTGTAGAAAATATTTTCTGACTCATTTTTACTTTTAACACCAAGATTTTTTATTTCATCATCAATAAATGCACTCACATTATCTACGAACTGATTAGCGTTGTTGAATGGAATAAGATTAATATTTTTGCTCGTGAATAAATTATTGATACTTCTCCAAATTCCACCATCTATCTGATCATTCCATTGAATGAATAAAGAATCAATCTGGGCAATCTCAGATTTCTTTTGTTTTTTATTTAGATATACGCTGCTTAATCTTGGTCCAATTTGTTTCCAAACTTTATCAAAATCAGTATACTGTTTTTTCATTTGGGAAAGGTCATCAGTTGTCATTTGCGTAACTTTTGTGAATTGAATATTGTCAGCAATTGTTCGTTCAATATTATAGAACAGATTCGCCTTATTCACTTTTGACATAATTGCTTGCGATTCTTTTTGACTTAAATTTTGTGGAGACTTTATAAATTCTACAAGAAGACTATCAACAAGATCACGTACTAGTATATCCCGCTTGTTAATATTACCCCTTAGTTGTGCAACAAGTCTTTTGAGTTCGGAAATAGTTGTTTGATCTTTCTCCGACTTCACCATTAATTCATTTATTTGTTTAATCAACTCTTCATTTTTTTGATTTAACTGCGTGACTTGAGTCTGAAGCGTTCCAACTTGAGTTGTTAATGTGCTTATTTGTCCCAAATCTGTTTTCTTGGATTCAAGCGCATTTTCAATTTTTACAAAAGCCGATTCAAAGTTTTCAGGGTAAAGGGTTTTATTGAGAAACGTTTTATTACCCGCGAAATCACTTTTAAGATTATTAATCTTCTCACTTATAATAGTGCACTCATCTACCGAAGAAACATTTTTAATTGATTCTTCAATCTGTTTATACCGACCCTTAAAATTTTGCAATGTCTCATAATCCGATTGCGCTAACATTAGAGCATTCATTATAAGAAAGAGAAGAACACTTAAGAATATTTTCGTTTTCATTTCGACCTCACTATTTCGGTGCCTGTAACCAAATATTTATTTGATCCGTCAATCAATTCAACATAAGAAGGTTTCTGATTAAACGCAGGCTTTTGGAGTGCAAGTGAATCTGATATACTTATTTTATCTTCCAATTTCATTCCACCTTCTACGGATTTGAACATATAAATGTTTTTAAAACCTGCTCCTGTGAAGTAGTAATAACCGGCTTTGTTGCGTATAATTCTGATTTCCTTTCCGGCAACAGAATTTGAGTCATTGAATTCTTCATAAAAAATTGGTTTGACGTTTATATCAAAAGTATACCTCTCTTCTGATACAAACCCGTTATCATTTACTTTTAACACAGATTCCACAGGCCAGGAAAAATCAGCAGGCTGTAACAACATCGTTGTGCAGCCGACTGCAATAAATAATATTGATATAAAAATGATGAATTTCATAGCACTCCTCATCAATTGTTGGTAAAATATTTTAATATGCAGCAAAATTTTAGATTAGCTTACAACCATGTTCTACTCATAATATATCTACTATGCTGAATTTAACTTTTTATATTCATCTCTAACTCCAATGTTAAACTACAACAGGGGATTGGTTTTGTATGCAGTGGTTTTTTGTAAAAGGATGTGGTCGGTTTTACGGCAAATATGAATTAAAGGTATCTAATATAATTTCTGTTTGCTAAACTGATTTGGTTAGTATTTCTCAACTAAATCATTATCAATTGCGTAACGAATTAACTCTGCCGTAGACTTAATATTTAATTTCTCTTGAATTCGGGTTTTGTACGAAGCGATTGTATTAGCGCTCAATCTAAGGTTTTCAGCAATTTTAGATATTTTATTCCCTTGTGCCAATAATCTAAGCACTTCGAATTCTCTATCGGAAAGAATTTCATGTTTGGCTGCAACATTGGATTTTAGCGGGTTAAAAATTAATTCCTCAAGCAGTTCATATCTCATATATTTCCCGCCTTTTTCAATCTTTCTTATGGCATTAATAATTTCACTTGGTTTAGCGCTCTTGCTCAGGTAGCCGTCTGCCCCCATTTTAATTGCCCTCTTTGCAAATTTTTCGTCCGGATAAATACTGAACATTAGAATTTTCAAATCGGCATAGCGAATTTTAATATCCTTTATAAAATCGAGTCCGCTTTTATCCGGCAAGGAGATATCCAGCATCACCAAATCAATTTGCTGCTCACTCAATTTGCTTTCCAATTCTTTAATACTTGCAGCTTCCGCAACAACATTTAGATCACTTTGCTTGGATAATATTTTTTTAAGTCCTTCTCTTACTATTTCATGGTCATCTGTCAATGCGATATTCATTTTATACCCTCAGCTTTCCGGATTTGGTTCTTTT
>CAZEDR010000164.1:7160-7631 GCA_964510975.1 uncultured Melioribacter sp.
GTACATATACATTCGATGTCATGCTTTTGTCGCCGGTTTCTTCTTCCGGACATTTGGTTCTTTTTCAAAAGGAATTAAAAGGTGAATCTTGGTACCTTCTTCCTCGATGCTTTCAATGTTCAATTTACCACCTAAAAAGATAGTTCTTTCTTTCATGCCCAGAATACCCATCGAGTTCGTCCTGGTCTCTGAACTTTCACGGATTCCCTTACCATTATCTGAAACCAGAATATCCAAATTATCTTTCGACTGCATTATTTTCACATCTATAATGTTGGCATCTGCATGTCTGATCGCATTAGTCAATGCTTCTTGAATAATCCGGAATAGTGCGACATTTCTTTCTTCATCGAGGTTAAAGGATTCCAATTCTGATTTGAAATTACATTTGATATTACTTATCCGTTCTATCTCACGGCAATATTCATGAATTGCCGGAATCAAACCGAGATGATCAAGTACATATGACCG
>CAZEDR010000165.1:0-7537 GCA_964510975.1 uncultured Melioribacter sp.
AAGTAATCTAAATTCAATCCCATAGAAACTTCGGCATCTCTTGTTTAATTTTTTCTGCACGGTCTTTAATTGCATTTTGAAGACGCATATCGCTGTTTTCTTGATCTTCAAGAGACATAGTATGAGAAGTTCTCATTACAATCTCCCGCGCTACTTCATTAGCTCTTTTTTCTATCAGATTTTCTATTGAAGAATCTTTTGGGACAAATCCGTAAACAAACCGTAGGTTCAGAGCTTCGGCAACTTCAACTAATCTTTTGAGCGTAAGACTTTTGTCCCGTTCCCGCTCTTCAATTTCTTTTACACTTTGAGCGGTTTTTTTTAGCCGTTTTCCAAGCTGGGCGAGAGACATATTAAGAGCTGTTCTAATTGAATAAATCCATCCTTTTGGTGGAAGGTCGGAATCAGCTATTTCGGCAAATTTCAGCATCTTTTTATCAAGCTGCTCTAATGTAAGCTTCCTATTTAAATCAACCATAAGGGTATATCCTTATTTTTACACGTTAATAGTAAGGGAATACCCTTAATATTGCAAGATGTTTTTAAGGGCATTCCCTTAAAACATTGTTCGAAAGAAATTTTTGGTAAGCTATGCGTGCTTTTGAAAAACCATTTCTTGAAATGATTTGCCCGATTGAAGCGTTGTCCGTTTGCTCTCGATGATTTCAAATTGGTGAAGCTTAGCGGCTTCTTGAAAACCGTTGGGGGAGACAAAATTAAAAATTCCATTTAGCTTGTTTAGACTTGTGTATTGGCTTGGAGAGATTTCCGGAATCACTTCACTTGGTAGCTGGAGTACAACAGCTAGTCTGCCGGAAGGATTAACAACTTTATAGATATCTGCTAGCGCAGCATTGTAATCAACATACTCAAAAATGAGTCCGGCAAAGATTAAATCTACCGGCTCAAATGAAAATGATGAAGACAAAATATCGCAGCAGAGAAACTCGCAGCGATTAAACGAACCGGAAAATCTTTCCTTAGCCGCTGCTATATATTCAGAATTAATATCAATACATACAACACGTTCAATACCCGAATTTGAAATTGCTTCTAAACCATTGCCGCCGGAACAGCCAAGTATAGCAACGGATTTTGGAGAATACTTTTGCACTGCTTGCGCAAATACGCCGGATAAATATTGCGCTTGCCTAATTGAAGATAAAGCCATGTGGCTTTCGTAATCTTCTAGCTCTATTTCTAACCAAGGATTCATACGGTTATAACGGGTTTGTTATATTGCTTAAAATAAATATTGAAAACCCAAACCAAAAGTAGATGCCTTCTTAAAGGTTCCGCTTGTGCGTGAAAATAAATTAAATTTCTCACCTAATTGGTACAGAAGAATAACACCCACTTTTTCATTCCATTTGTAATTATTATTTTCATTTTTACTAGTAAGGTATTGATAAGTCATTCCGGCTTCAATTCCAGCAAAGAAAGATTTGTATATTTTATGCACCCCCCTCACAAGTAAATCGTATTCTATAATGTATGTAGTCTCATCAGAAAATAATTTTTTTTCTAGAAGATTTGCTAAACCGAAATTAAAACCGGTTAAAAAACCGACTGAAGTATTGTTGTTTTGAAATATGGAAAACGGTTTGTAAAGAGCAACATTGTTAATTGAAATTATCGAGATAGTGATTTCGGTCTGTAATAATGTGCTGTTTTCTGAACCACATTGTGCGGAATCTTCAACTTGAGATCTAATGACCGTATTATATATTAAGAAAAAAAGTAGAAGTGCATATTTACTAGCACAACAATTATTATACTTCATTTTATTCCCATCTTAAAAATATCACATAAGATTCTGCAAATGCTCTCGAGAAATTTAAATACCATCTTTAACTAACATAAATTTTAGATGGCTAACGACGTTGCCGCTATCCGGCAGCCCAAAACAAGAATACCGAATAGCAGTAACAACTTTTTATTTATAAAAATATTTCTTAGAACAACCTACTTTAAAGAGCAACTTTGTTTTGTGAACGCAGCTTTATAGTTACATAAATGTCGCACTGAAAAACAGTTTACCCCGATGCCTTTTATCGGGGCTGCCCGTGTTGAGCGGCTTGTTATACCCATTTCACCTTTTTTAATATTTTATTTAATAGTAAAAGAACAAATAGAAATATTACAGATGTGACTAAAAAGAAAAACAAATTTCCAGTTGATTTAATATGTGGAGACCAAAAACCTAGATCATTCCAAATCGGGATTAGAATATCAGTGCTAAATGGTAATACTCCAACCGCACCAAAAATGAGCGACAACAACAAAGCAATATTGCTATAATGGTTAGCCAATTTATCTTTAGACACTTCTTTTTTTAATTCAACAATTTCATTAAAACTCCTTTCCCAATATTCAAGATTGATTGTTGAATAGAAATAGGTAAACAGATTTTGTATCTCACCAAAACTGGAAACATTATTTTTAACTTCATTAAGTGAATGGTATTCACTTTTAAGGTGGATTAGGAAATCAAATGATAAAGGACTTAAGCGAGCAAGTTCATAAAGTTGTTTGTAAGATAGATAAAGATAATCCATCAATTCAGCTTGTATCTGTAAAGGGTAAATTAGATGTCCATTGTTAACATCGGCATATTCATTATTAGATAGCATACCTTCTCTTGAATAAACCCATAATCCAATTCCTTTATTCAAATAGCAAGAATAGTCTTCATAGATTCTAAGTGAATTATGAAAAATATCGTCGATCAATTTCTGAGTGACAATACTGGTTCGAGATAATATCTTGGAAAATTCAGTGATAAATTGTTTATCATTTTCAGAAGCTTTGGCGTTATTTTCTTCAAAATCTATTATCATTACTTGTGGTCGGCCACTCCAGAAATCACCAATGATATTCTTTTTATTTTTACTAATATCATTTCTATAAAGTTGATTTATAGATGCCGATAGTGAACTAAACATATAATCAACGATAGTCATAAAATTAGGCTCATCTTTATCTTCGTCAAGTTCAATGTCAGCTGGACAAACTATAAATTCAAATTCGGGATCTTCAATTCGAAAAGATTTTTCATCAATTTGTTTATGTATTTCACTGAAATACTCGTTGAATTCAGACCGATCTCGTTTTTTTAACTCAAAGTCAGATATATATTCAATAGCATCCAATTCTAATACTTTGGGTGGAAAATAAATTTCTGCTGCATTATGACGGAATAGATTAATGTAGTTATTTATTAAAGAATCTTCACTTATAGGTTGTGAAGGTGAAAATATTCTTAGTAATAAACTAAAAACACCATTTCCCCATATTTTAAATTGAGGGTAAAGGCGCATTTCGTGATCGTTCACACGAATTAATATTACACCGGCAAAGCCACGTATGTAATCATATTTTCTATCCACGAATTCGTGAAGTAAATAATTCTCGAAAAACCTAAGATTACCGGATTGATACGCGCATTCAAGCGGATAATCTTTTAATTCTTTTGGGAATTTTATAGTTGTTTTATTAGAATGTTCTTTTAAATCTATTTGGAGATTATCTTCTTTAATGTTTCCTTTATCTGACCATACAATTCTGTTTGTATGGGAATGAAAAGTAAATTGACATAAACCAGATTCAACTAAACAATGTGCAACTTTGTCAAATTCTAGTTCATTCACAAAAAAAGAAGTATAACTACTCCAAACATTCCATTTAGTAAGATTAATCATTCTTTCCTATGGGTATAACTATTAATTATGCGGCGAGCTGATATTAGATCTTGGAATCATATCTACCAGCCTTTATTTAGGTTATTAAATAAAATAGTGCTTTCTTGCGTAATATAGTTCTGTCAATTTTTTGTTCGTAAGAAAATCTATTTGGCGTTACTTCATAAATCGTACTTCCACCTTCGTAAATCACCTTGGTCCCCCCGCAGCTGAATTGAATGGAACCATTTTAAGCTGAGTTCAACTTAATTAGAGAGACGAAGATTGTCAAGAAGTTAGGGAACGCCGACTCGTCATTTCGAGAGCCCGCTTCGCAACTGCAAAGCGAGTTGAGTTGCTAGCAAATACAATAGTTGCAATATTTCAGAGAACTCATTTAAGCAGAATCAGCTTTTTAGAAGCGGTGTATAGCTGGCTTTGCAAACGGTAAATGTAAACTCCGCTTGCCAATTCATCCGCAGAAACATTTAACGTGTGGTTGCCGGCAGAGAAAAATCCTTCGGCAAGTATTTTTACTTCGCTGCCGAGCAAATCATAAAGTTTAATTGTTAACTGCTGTTCAACCGGAAGAGAAAACATAATGGCCGTTGTTGGGTTAAACGGATTTGGATAATTCTGGCTCAACTGAAAATTAATTGGCAAAGGTGATTCATCTTGCTCTAAGCTGGTTGCAATTCCGAGATAATGAACAAGACCATTCAATAGTGCGTTAGCGGTTTTTTCAATTACAATATCATTTTTAGATGGCACCGGAATTTCCTCAACTGTAAGAGCCATGACTGCTTCATGGTAGTTTACCCAAAACCAGCTTTCCGGATAAAGTAGTGGCGTTCCATCTGTCCAGCTGACAAATTGATTCCAATCAGCAATTCCTTCCGGCCAATTAGACCGTACAAGTGAAATGAAATTTTTCTCATCAACTGTGTAAAGGGCAGATGTTCCCTTTTCATGATGATAAACAAAGTACCCCTTGGAAGAATTATCTCCGTGCATGTTAAGGGCAACTCTTATCGGAATAGAGCTGTTCATAAATTCAAAATATTTCTTTTTCAATGCCGCTACTTCGGGTTGGGGATTTGATACGAACCAATTTCTTTCGAGATCAACTCCATTTGAATTTTCTCTCGGCAAGGTCAATTCAACACCATCGGGATTGTACATAGGCACAATATTAAAAATTACATGGCTCCTTAATGCAGACGCAATAGTAGAGTTGCCAATTAATTTTTCAACAATCTTCTGGGTTAGCCACTGGGATTGCCGTTCGCTGGGGTGAGTTCTTGCGTGAAGTGTTGTTCTGAAGATTTTCCCGGATTGTGGCGATGTGTCCTTTATGGTTATCATCCATATTGCTTTTCCTCTAACACTCGATCCTATTGAATCAATTTTCACAAAAGGACTTTTCGTCATGCTCTTAAGAAAAACAAGTGTGCTGTCGTAATTGTATCCCCAGTTAAGAAAACTTGTATAATCAATGTCGGATTTAGTAACAAATTGTTGTGGGTAAATGCTTGCAGTATAGATAAAGAACAGCGGCAAAAGAATTGATGATAAGACAGTATTATGTTTTCTGCTTTTCATTAAGTCCAATAGTTTTTTGATGGAATTGGCAAATCAAAATAAAGCGCGTTTCTTTTGAACCAACTTAACTTAATCCCAGATTGTTCATTAGAAAAAAATATTTTGCTGCTAATCCAATAAATGCAGCTAATTAAAGAAGTAAACCCCGACTTACATTTTCTTGGTTTTGAAGTATTTCTTATTTGTGTATCTCTTTCAAAACTTTAGTAAATGTTAGTCGTTTTGTCATTAGCGCTTTTCTAATGACAAATATGGGTTAATTCTAGAGATAAAGATAGTCAAGAAAGAATTGAGTAGCCGAATTCGATCTACCCGGCACTTCACATTAATAAATCATTATTTCTTTTTGCGGGACTGTTAAAACAATTGCGGTAGAAGTAAGTTTGTGTATTGTTTTGTAACCGTATTACTAAAAGAGTGGGTTAGTTGAGCGAAGAAAAAAAACAAGCATGGGTTGTCTCTGCGGATATGGGTTACGGCCATCAGCGTGCGGTGTATCCATTAAAGTCGATTGCTTATCATGAGATACTAAATGTCGGTTCCAATTCATGTGCAAATAGAAATGAAGAAAAATTATGGAAGCGTTTTCTTGATGCATATGAATTTATGTCGCGAGCAAAGAGCTTGCCTATCGTTGGCAACTTAATATTCAGTATACTCGATGCGATGCTTTGGATTCCTTCCTTTTATCCGTTAAGAGATTTATCTAATAAAACTTTCCATGTGGATTTTTTGGAAAAGAATATTGATAAGGGACTCTGTTCCGGAATGCTGGAGCGAATAAAGGAGAAAGATATTCCGCTGGTTACTTCCTTTTATGCGCCGGCAATTGCCGCAAACATGCATGGTGTTGGAGAAGTTTACTGCATTATTTGCGATGCTGATATTAACAGAGTTTGGGTTGCAAAAGAGCCGTGGGAAAGCAGAATTGTTTACTTCGCGCCATGCGGAAAAGCTGCGCAAAGGCTAAAAGCTTACGGCGTTCCGAGCGAAAAAGTAATTACAACGGGCTTTCCGCTGCCGCTAGAATTACTGGGCAATAAAGATTTGGATGTTCTAAAACGTAACTTAGCATTGCGGCTAAAACGGCTGGATCCAAAAGAAATTTTTTGGGCGAGACATGGTGTGAACGTAAAACACTTTTTAGGCGAAGAGAATTGTAAATTAGAAACGACCGATAAAATCACCATTACTTATTCTGTTGGGGGCGCCGGAGCGCAAAAAGAAATAGGTGCGGCTATTGCAAAGAGTCTTAAAAACTTAATTCTGGAAAATAAAATTAAACTCTATTTGGTTGCGGGAATACGTAATAATGTGAAAGCATATTTTGATGAAATAATTAAAAATATAACGAATGATAAAAATCAGATTGAAGTAATTTACGAGCCGACAATACCGGAATATTTTAACCGTTACACAAGCGTTCTGCACGAGACAGATATTCTCTGGACGAAACCAAGCGAGTTTTCATTTTACTCTGCGCTGGGATTGCCGATAATAATGGCGCCGGCAATCGGCTCTCAAGAAAAGTTTAATAGAAAATGGTTAACGGAAATACGTGCCGGAATAAAACAAATTAATCCGGAGTATACGCATCAATGGTTGATTGCCTTGCTGAATAATGGATCGCTGGCAGAGACCGCATGGTCCGGGTTTCTAAGAGCAAGAAAATTGGGAACGTACAACATCATGGAAATATTAGAGACCGGACGGCTAAAAGAAAATAACTCTCCGGTAATGAGATAAACACATGAAAAAGAAAATCATGTTCATCTTTTTGAAGACCGGCGGAGGACATGCGGCTCCCGCAAATGCAATTTCAAATTATTTGTTAGAACAAAATCCACATTCCATAGAAACAGTTTTGGTTGATGGACTGGCCGGAAGCTCGTGGTTCGCAAAATTGATTCTGGAAAAGGGCTACCGTTTTTTACAGAACAAGGCCGAGTGGCTTTACGAAGTAATTTATTTTTTTCACAAGTTTAGATTCATTGCAAAGATGAGCGGCTTTCTGGTTACGCAGAACACTCAATCTTACATAAGAAAACGAATACTTGAAGAGCAGCCGGAATTAATTGTGCTGCTTCACTTTTTTATGATTGAGCCGGTTTACAAAGTTTTGGAAAAAAATCATCTCAACACAAAAGCAATTACTATTGTAACCGATCCGTACACAGCTCACCCGCTCTGGTTCATAAGAAAAAAGTTGAATTATATTCTCTTTAGCGAAAAGCTAAAAGCAAAATGCATTGCTA
>CAZEDR010000166.1:0-7487 GCA_964510975.1 uncultured Melioribacter sp.
CTCTGCATCCGCCGCTGTAACTAACCGAAAGCGCCAGCAAATTATTTTCGATTACAGCCGAGTTAACAACAAGCATATCTTTCTTAATCATCCACTCGCTGTTTGCATCTATAAAATAAACTTGCTTTAGCTGTGAGTTAACATTGTAATTGATTTTAAGATCAATCACGTACTGATTCTGCTTAATGTCTTCATTGCTCTTGCGTGCTGGCAAAACATTTTTCAAGGCAATCTCATATCCATCAAAGACAATTGCGGTTGGCGTTAAACCGGTATGAAGCACAACTTCTTTTTGTAAACCGCCTTTGCTTAGTTTCAGTTTTACTTCCGCATCGCCCGCCCAAAAACACATCAAATCTATCGGGCAGCGGCTATCCGCACCAACACTGGTAAAGGTTATCATTAATTCATCGTTGAGAAAAACAGAATCTCCGGCTTTAAGAGTAACATCTGTTGGTGTGTTGGAAGAAACAGAAACTGATTGATATACCGGAAGAAGAGTATCGTCTTGGCAGCTACTAAAAGTTAGTAGAGTTAAAAGTCCGAGAGAGAGAAGTATAAATCGTTTCATGATGCTCACCTAATTTATCCAACCAAAGTTTGCAAATGTAAACGTGATAAAAAAGAGAAAATTTTTGACACAGGGGTTTGATCCAATACTATCAGGTTAAGCAAATTGCAACGAGCTTTAGCTCGTTGCGAAGAAAAAAAAGATTTTCGACTTTAGTCACATTATTTGTGGCTAACGCCGCTAATGTTTTTAATCTATTCGCTGACCTAAAGGTCAGCGCTATAGAAAGAATATCTATTAACATGACAACATTGGAAGTTTGTTCCCCCTTCGTTAATCAAGACAAGCGAATCCGGCAAAGCTTTTTTCTTAAAGAAAATTTTCTATTTTCCAATATCAACAAAAGAAAGGTAGCAAAATGGAAAGCGCTCAAATACATATAAATTATTTAGCAGTAGTTGTTGTAACAATTATAGCATTTATTCTTGGCGGTTTGTGGTACGGTCCGCTTTTTGGCAAAGCCTGGATGAAAGAAAGCGGTGTGAAAGAAGGCGATGGCAAAGATAAAATGGTTAGAACTTTTGGTCTATCTATATTGCTAAACTTAATAATAGCGTTAAACCTCTCTGCATTTCTTGGCGCGAAAGCGGATTTACAGTTTGGTCTCTTTGCCGGATTAGCAGCGGGAATCGGCTGGGTATCAGCTTCTCTTGGAATAATTTATTTATTCAGTCAAAAATCACTAAAGCTATTTATAATTGATGCCGGCTACCAAACTGTTATTTACGCTATAATGGGTGCAATACTTGGCGCTTGGAAATAAAATTGTTCTGTCATTCTGAGGAAGCGAAGCTGACGGAGAATCCGTTAAACTATACATCTAGATTCTTCGTCATCCACAAAACGGATTCCTCAGAATGACAAAAATTACATCGTCTTTATCAACACAACTCCGTGAGACGGAATAAGAGCATCAAAGTGATTTTTAAACTCGCCGAGATTTTTCTGCCGCCAGAGATCACGCAGTTTTAGTTTTGAAGAAAGACTCGCTTCAGAAAAGTTCAGTTGATATTTTTCCGCTTCATCACCAAGATTAAATATTCCTATAGCTTTCGTTCCATCTTCCAAATCTTTAATCCACACTTGAATGTTGCCTTGCTTAATTATCGGGGTTGCTTGTTTACCCAGCGGGTCTTGATCTATAGCCAACACTTCATCATTAGTTAGCAAGTTCAGAGTAAAATCATCAAGGCGGGTTAGATCGCAACCGATGAGAAGCGGCGAAGAAAGCAAACACCACAAACTAATGTGTGTGTATTGTTCATCCGGCGTTAAGCGTGTTGGATGCAAACGCGGTCCCCAGCCAACCCAGCCGACAACCAGCATATCCGGATCATTCCAATTACTTGGTTTTGCGAATTTAGAATTCTCAATTTGACTGAAGCCAATATCACGCATGCTTTGCCATGTGTCGGTAATGTCGCCGGTTGTGCGCCAAGCATCGCCGCCAACAGTTTCTCCCCATTCCCAAACTTTTCCCATTCCATATTGGCACAAACTATAAACGATATCGCGGTCAACTTGATTGAGTGCTTTGCGCATAACAAAGTATGGCTTCATTAATTCTTCGCGAGAATTGTCTTTCGCAATCTCATCGTAAGAACACCAATCATATTTTAGATAATCAATTCCCCAAAAACCATAAAGCTGTGCATCTTTAAGTTCGTACTGATAGCTTGCTGTGTAACCACCGCAAGTAAGGGGTCCGGGCGAACTGTAAATTCCAAATTTAAGTCCAAGCGAGTGAAGCGTATCTCCAAGTGCTTTCATGTTCGGAAATTTATTGTTGACTTGAATCGTTCCGGCGGCATCTCGTTTTGGATCCGGCAGACTTCCTTCAATTTCCCATCCGTCATCTATATTAATGTACGTCCAGCCATGATTAACTAATCCCTTATGAGCAAAAGTTCTTGCAGAAGCAATTACTTTTTGTTGATCAACAGCCAAACCCCAACAGTTCCAACTGTTCCAGCCCATAGGCGGAGTGAGTGCAATTTCATTACCTATTTTTATTTTGAGTTCACTCGCGCCAGTTCCAAATTTATTTTTTACTGAAAGAGATACTATGTACTCACCGCGCTCTGCAACTTTCCCGGTTATAATTCCAGTTGCTTTATCAATTGTTAATCCATTAGGAAGATTTTTTGCAGAATAAATTAGCGGCGCTTTTCCGGTTGCGGCAACTTTAAACAAAAATGGATTATTTGGTCTCGCACCAAAAACTTTTGTTCCTGTAATCGTTGGTTTATCGGAAGGTTTTGGTGTTAATATGTAAGAAGTTTCTTCGTAGTAAGAAATTTTTTCTTTGCTGTTATCAAGTTCGAATGTATAAGTAAGCTTGGTTGATTGATCTTGATTTTTCACCGAGACAGTAAAATCGGAAACGGCTTTCTGTGTGAGAATCAATTTACTTTTCTTAACGAAGTATGGTTTTTGAGTAAGCTTATTTACAGCGGAAATTGTGAATGTACCTTTTAAAATCAAAGAGGCAGAATTGTTCGTTACTCTAAACTTTTTTGATTGCGAATTACCCTTGTTAACAAAAGGTATGTCCTTGTAATTGATAGACAGATATTCCAATGCTTGAGACATTCCAACAGAAGCGCCGGTGTACATTCCGCCTGCACCACCTTGATCATAAACACGGACAGCAATAACATTTTCTTTATCCCACAAAATTCTCGGATCGTCTAAGCGAAGCGTGTAACGTCTATCCTTTGCCCATGGAACCGGCTGCTCTTTTGTAAACGAATCATCACTTGAGTTAAATGCAGAAGCTGTTCTTCCATTCACGCCAATCAATTGTCCGTTTAGAAAAGTTTGGTTGTAATCATCAATCCTTCCTAAAAATATTTTGAGAGAATCTTTGAGCATAGAAGTTTCTTTTAACGAGGAAGGGATGATAAACTTTATTCTGTACCAAGCGTAACCATCCAGCTTATCAAAACCTTGGTAATCCCATACTTTTGTGATGCTGATATTTTGCCAGCTTGATTCATCAAGCAAATGATTAAGATTTTTGAGATCATCACCAACCTTAAATTTCCAGCCATCGTTAAGTTTAATTGCGCCATCAGGCTGAGCACTGATAATAGTATAAAGACAGATAAGAATTAGAAAAGCATAAATGTTTCTCATGTTAGTACCAAAAAAATGTGTGGGATGAAACAAAATTATCTGAATTTGAAACAAAGTGCGAGCAATAACAGATGCTGATAATTGAATATATGGTCTTACTTTGAATTTGATGGAGATTAAGGGCGCATTTATTTACTTGTTAAAATTATCCAAAGAGGGTAGATTTCTTCCATGTTTATATAAAATAAGGAGAATGAAATGAAAAAGGTTTATTCGTTTATTCTTTTAATAACCATCGCTTCATTGATATCAACGGGCATTATTCTAGCCCAAGAGACTAAGCCACCTAATACAACTTATCAATATTCTGCCGTACTAGAGGTTAACAAAGCTTTCGAACACAAAATTGAAGTTAAGCTTCCAACTACAATGATACCTCTTGAATTCATTTTACTGAAAGGTCCGGAGGGAATGAAAGTTGACAAAGAAAAGGGAGTTGTAACTTGGAAACCGATAAACGCTGGAACTTATGTCGCAGAGTTTGCAATAAACTACCAAGGTGCAAAAGTTGGCAGCGCTGTTCTAAAATTATTAGTTCTCGATTATCTTGGCTCGATAAGTGGAATAATTTCTAACGATGATGCTAAGCCGCTTGCCGGCGCTACTGTTATTGTTTACAAAAAGTTCAGCAGTACAGAAAAAGGTGATTTCTTTTCTCCATTATATAAAACCATTTCAGATCAAAACGGAGCTTATACATTCGCAAGAGTTGAAGCCGGAACATATTTGGTAAGCGCAGAACTTCGGTATGATAAAAATGAACCAACCGCTACATACTTACCGGTTTGGTATATTGATGCCCCAACTATGAAGGATGCTACTCCTGTTGGAATAAGCCAAACAGTACCGAAAGTTGAAGTAAATATTAAGCTGCACAAAACCGTTAAGGTTCCGGAGAAACCGGTTGTAATAACATATTCAAACTTTTTTACATTGGTGATTGGCGAGGCGTTCAATTATCAAGTAAATGAAAAATTACGCGCACCAGCTATTCAAAACGCCAATTACGCATTAGGAAAATTTCCAGATGGAATGACCATTGATGCTGCAACCGGAAAAGTTACTTGGGCGCCAGCTAATGCAGGAGAGTACGCAGCGGAAATCATAGTTAAATCCGGAACGGCTATAGTAGCGGTAGAAGTTTTGAAACTTAAGGTGGTTAATTTTTATGGTGTTGTAGGCGGTGTTGTAAAAGATGAAGCTGGAACTCCATTACCTAACATTCTAATTACGCTTAATAAGAGAATTACCGTATCTCAAAAAGATTCTTATATGTCCGCTCTTTCTGCTCTTACAAAGAGCGATGGAACTTATTTAATTGAAAAAATAGAAGGCGGAGAATATTTTGTTTATGCAAGACAAGCGCTGGAGAGATCCAACATAAAACCGACCGCTCTTTATCAATCTGTTTGGTATGTTGATGCGTTAACAATAGATAAAGCTACTGCAGTAAAAATAGCAGACAAAAATAAAGTTGATGTAAGTTTTGTTCTTAAAAAAATTGTTAAAGTAGAACCGGTATTGGCAACTGTAATGGGAAAAGTAACTGATGCTCAATCTAAACCAATTGCTAATGCTTATGTTATTGTTACCGGAATTGCAAAAAGTTCTACCGGTGCCAGCGGTTCTATGCAAGCAAACAATTCTGTACAGTATGAAAGTTTTCAAGCTTCCTCTTTTGGTGTGTTTGGAGATGTAGCATTCAAAACACTTACCGATAAAGAAGGAAACTATAAAGTATCATTGCCGATTAGCAACTCCTACATTTTCTCAAGTTTTGCTGAAGGCTACAATCTTCAGTATTATAAAGAAACAAGCAATGTGCTAGAAGCAAAGAAGATAGAATTAAAGAGAGATACAATCGGCATAGATTTCAAGTTAATTGCGCTGCCGGTTGCAAAAGGAAGCATAGCCGGAAAAGTTGTTAACGCAAGCAGTGTAGCCGTTCCATCAAAAGTTGTCTTATATACAATTAGAATTGAACCTCAAAGCTCGAAACCGGTCTTCATGGTTTCTGTAAAAAGCACGAATACAAACTCCGAAGGAGCCTTTTTATTTGAGAAAGTTGCAAATGGCACATATTATATACAAGTGATTCCGTTAAAGGAATTCATGCCGGCATTTTACAATTCCAAAGAATGCGGAGTTAAAGAAAATAAGTTAGCAGAGCAGATTATTGTTAAAAATGAAGAAGCCGTGAAAGACTTAGTTGTTTGCGTTAAAGAAATAAAAACCGGTGGCGGCGGAAAGATTTCTGGAAACATAAGGGAATCAAATGGTAATCCATTAGATGGCGTAGTAGTATATGCGGAATCACAAAACGCCGAGGAATGCTCTTTTGCCGTGAGTGAAACCGACGGTTCCTACGAGATATCAGATTTGGGAGTTGGAGTTTATAAAATTTCAGCAGACAAAATCGGGTTTGCTTCTGCGTCAACTTCAAATGCGGTTATTGATTACGCAAAAAGCGCTTTCAATGTTTCTGTTGATTTGACAATGCCGAAGAATTCTACAACCGATGTTGATAACCAGGCAGAAATCCCAACCGGTTTTTCGTTAAGCCAGAATTATCCAAATCCATTTAATCCGGAAACAACAATTAGCTACAAGCTCCCCGCGGCAAGCCAAGTAAGCTTGAAAGTGTATGATATGTTAGGAAGAGAAGTTGTAACACTTGTGAGCGAGTTTCAGCAAGCGGGAACTTATAATTGCCAATTGAGAATTGAGAATGGAGAATTACCAAGCGGCATGTATCTATATAGATTAACAGCTGGATACTATACTCAGACTAAGAAAATGATACTGCTCAAGTAAGGAAAGAATGATTTCTGTAAAAAGGTTGTCGCTCTAAAAAGGGAGACAACCTTTTTTGTTAATAATCATTTCTTAGCTAGTTCATCATAAGCTTTTTCAAGATTCATTTTGCGGGCGCCTTGCCAGCGTTCCTTCAAATCTGCAAAGCCGGGAATCTCAGGTGCTGCGGAAATCTCTTCTTTAGTTTTTCCTTTTCCAATTTCCGAATCAACAAATTCTGCAAGCGTGCCAAGGTATTTCTGCATTGCAATAACATCTTTCATAGAGCCGGTTAAGAGTTCATCGGAAATAGAATGACCAAAAATGAAAAGTGTGTCTTTGGAATAGTGTTTGGCAACTTTGCCGAGCGTTTCATACCAAGACTTAATTGAGCCGCCGCCGTTGGAGTCTATAAATGGAAATGTTTGGTTGAAAACTAAATCGCCAACGTGAGCAATGTTTGCTTCTTCAAAATGAATAACAGAATCTCCGCCTGTATGAGCTGGTCCAAAATATTTTGCAGTTACTTTTTCTTTTCCTAAGTCATCACTCCATGTGTTGGTAAAAGTAGCATTAGCGTAAGCCTGAGGTTTTGCGGGATCTTTCTTGTCATTTTTTTCTTGAAGCATTTTACAGTTTTCATGAGCAACTATTTTAGCGGCATAGTCTTTTAAATAAACGTTTCCGGATGTATGATCGCCATGATGATGTGTGTTGAACAGAATATCAATTTTGTGGAGAGTTCTTTGCTGTAATCCGGCAACTAAATTTTTTGCGCTTTCAGGATATTGAGAATCAACCACAACAACAGCATCGTTCGTAGCGTACCAACCAATAGTTCCACCGCGCTCAGTAAAAATTCCTATGTTGTTCCTCAATTCCCTAAAGCCGCTTTGCTGGACCTGAATGCCCGAAAAGATTTTGCTTCCGCTCAGAAAAAATCCGCCGCTTAAAATTGCCCCGGCTCGTAAAAATTCTTTTCTAG
>CAZEDR010000167.1:0-7477 GCA_964510975.1 uncultured Melioribacter sp.
AAGTTTGACGGAAAGAAAGTTTTCAAGCCATGTTCTTCCGCACGTTCATTAAGTAAGTAAGCCGTACCAAACATCCAATCCCAAAAAGCAAACTTGGTTGCAAAATTTCGGTTTCTTCCTTTGCCTGTTGTGTGATGAATCCGATGCATCTCCGGTCCATTAATTATCTTTTGCATCCAACCGGTATTAACGCCGAGATTCGCATGGATATACATTCCCCAAACTCCACTTATTATACCTTTGTAGGCGATAACTTCCGTTGGTGCGCCGAGAAGAACAATCGGTAAAAATTCTACAGTTTGATTGATGAGAATTTCGAATGCGTGTGAACGTGAGCCGGAGAGCCAATCAACTTCCTTGGGTGAATGGTGCGCTTCGTGAAGTCGCCACAAGTATTTATTGCTATGCATAAAACGGTGCATTAAGTAAATGTATAAATCGTGGGTAAGTGTAAAGAATACGAGCTGAAGCCAAATTGGAACATTTGCAAAGAGATGCAGCCGCGATATACCAGAGCTTTCATCAATCCATTTAATAATGAAAGTGAAGATGATAATTCCAAGAATATAGCTTTGAGCAATAGTATAGAGTGCGAAGTCATTAAAGAACCCTTGGCGAAGAATTTTCTGCTCTTTATTATAGGGATAAATTCTTTCCAGCAAGATGAACATAAGTGCGGCGAGGATAATTACTGTGTAGGAAATGATTTCGTATAAATGTAAACCGAGAATTAATTTTTGATCCATAGTTTGCGAAGACTATTTAAGTTCATTTTCCGATTTAACTCTTCTTAACTTTTGAATATTACCGGATTCACTTTCATATACTTTTTTGATACCATCACCGAGAGCTCTTTCAATATCACGAATATCTTTTACTAAGCGTTGAAGGCCAACAATTTCAACTGAGGCTGCTTGATCAGTTCCCCACATAGCTCTGTCCAAAGTAATGTGTCGTTCAACAAAAGAAGCGCCAAGTGCAACTGCTGCCAATGTTGGCGCAAGGCCGGTTTCGTGACCGCTATAACCAATCGGAATGTTAGGAAATAATTCACGGTAAGTTTGAATGACGCGCAAATTCAATTCTTCTACTGCACATGGATAAGTAGAAGTGGATTGAGCAAGTAAAATATTCTCCGAGCCCATAAAAGAAACGGCTGCTTTCACTTCGTCTATTGTTGACATTCCGGTTGAGAGCATTATTGCTCTGCCCGATTTTTTTAGTCGTTGTAGCAAACTAAAATCTGTTAGTGAAGCCGATGCAAGCTTATAAATAGGAAGTTTGAATTTCTCTAAAAATTCTACAGCTTCTTCATCCCACGGGGAAGCGAACCAATCAATTCCTTTTTCTTTGCAGTAGCCGTCAATTTCAAAATATTCCTCAAAACCAAATTCCACTCTGCGGCGGTATTCGATGTATGTAATTCTTCCCCAAGGAGTTTCTCTTTCAATATCCCATTGATTTTGGGGAACGCAAAGTTCCGGTGTACGCTTCTGAAATTTAACAGCATCGCAACCAGCTTTAGCTGCTCCGTCAATCAGCTTCTTTGCGTTTTCTAGAGAACCGTTGTGGTTTATTCCTATTTCTGCAATAATATAAACCGGTTCTCCATCGCCAATAAACCTATTCCCAATCTGCACTTTCCCCAATTTATTTCCCTTTTTGCTTTTTGGTTTTTGCTTCAATAATTAATTCGGCTAAGTCGCGTAGAGCTCCGTTTCCGCCTTTATTTTCAACAATTATATCGGCAACAGCTTTAGCAAATTTTGTTGCGTCGCTAGGACAAGAACTTAGTCCCACCCGCTTCATAATTTCAACATCAATGGTATCGTCACCCATATAAGCAATTTCTTCTGCTTTAATATTTTTTCGAACAAGAATTTCATCCAGCGCTTTTTCTTTTTCCATTACGCCCATATGAAGTTCTTTAATTTTGAGTTTAGCCGCTCTGCTTCTAACAATGTCTGTGTTTTCACGAGTCATAATGCCGGTTTCAACATCAGCTAGTTTACGCAATCTCTCAATTCCCATTCCATCTCTGATAGAATAGCGCTTTAATTCTTCGCCTTTGGCAGAATAATAAACTCCGGTATCTGTCAGCACACCGTCAACATCGGCTATAACCAATTTAATTTTTGCAGCTTTTTTCAGAAGCTGCTTTTTGTCTAATTTCTTTTTCATAAATACCTTGTGCAATTTTACCAAGAAGTCCAGCCGCCGTCAACTATTAAATTTGCCCCGGTCATGTAACTTGATGCTTCGCTCGCTAGAAAAATTAAAGCGCCTTTGTAATCTGCTGGCTGAGCCATTCTGCCAAGTTGTGTTCTTGAGGAATACTTTTGTATAAAAAAATCGTCTTGAGAATTTTCTACTCCGCCGGGAGTTAGTGTGTTCACTCGAACACCATCTTTTCCCCAATAAGATGCGAGATAGCGCGTAAACATTATGACTGCACCTTTGGTAGCAGAGTAAGCCGGTGGTTTATAAAATGCTTGCGTTCCATCTTCTTTTATATATAGGGATTGATCGGGTGCGGAAATTCCATATGTAGAAGCTATGTTAATTATACTGCCCGCTTTTTGTTTTGCCATTTCATAACCAAGAATTTGAGAGCAGAGAAAAACTCCGGTTAGGTTTACATCAAGCGACTTTTGCCATAATTCCAGCGGATAATTTTCGAATTTGGATTGCTCTGTTGCGGCTTTAGGATCTTCAAACATATCGTTTATAGCAGCATTATTTACTAGAATATCGATATGACCGAAGTGAGTAAGAACAGCAGCACGTAAATTTTTAATCGAATCCGGATTTGTTACATCGAGCGAAATGCCAAGAGATTCTGTCTGTAAAGACTCAGCAAAGTTTTGGCTTTTAACTTCATCAATATCTGCCACAATTACGTTTGCGCCGGCTTCGCTTAGAGCTTTGCAATGCTCTTTGCCGATTAAGCCAAGTGCGCCGGTTACAATTGCAGTTTTATTTTTAAGTGAAAATAATTCCATATTAATGAAACGATATAATTGAGAAGCTGATTAGTCTGCTTAAAATTACCATGCGTATCCAATATCAAATCTTATTGCCGGCGCATTCCCATCGTACGAATCAAACGCGTCCTTTGAATTGGAGAGAAAATAATGATCTATTCCAATTCCCAATCCCATGGCAAACTCTTCATCAGGAAACCATTGCCAACCAACCAAGGCTCCAATAGAAAAAACGTTAGCGTCTGAATTTGCGCCGGAGTTTGAAAGGTTGTTATAAGAAATATTCGGTGCAATGTAGAAACCGCGTAATGCTTTTTGCGATGGATGAATTCTAACTTCGGCATTGAAACCGAATCCATTAATGTCTTTAATTGTAGGTATTTGAAAACCGCCGCCAAGCACAATTGAGTTGTCTATTTTACGATAATAGCTCAAGTTGTAAAACAGAAAAAACTTTAGAGGATTGATAATTAACATATTCGATCTTGGAGTTATATCTTCCACTTTCGAAATGATAATTGCCTCGGTTGTATCCTTGTTTCCTTTGGAATCAATCGTGATTTTTTTCTCTGTCGTTTTTTCTTGGGCGAATGTATCCAGAGAAACGAAAGAAATAATCAACACTAAAAATAGACTTAAGATTTTCAACTGATTCTCTGCTTAGTTAATGTTATAATATTTACGCAATAAAAATATCTGATTACAAGTTAAATAACTATGCAATAAAACCTAAGTCTTTTTAACCGGCTTCATATTAAAATTATCAACCTTGCGGAACACCGGCTGAACGGGTTCGCCTTTGAGCGCAGCTTTTAAATTATTTGATTCAACGGCTTGTTTCAAAAACGATAATGATTCTTCCAAAGCCTTTAGTGTATACTCAACATCTTCGTTGCTGTGCGAGTAAGACATATTAAAAAATCCTTGCCAAAGCACACCGCGTTTAATCATCTCTTGCTGCATCAAAGATTTTTGAACAAGCGGATCGCCGGCTTTTTCATCAAAAGTTGCCATTGAGCGCCAGTTGTATCCGATTGCTTTTGTGAAGTCTAATCCAAGCTTTTGTACAATTGAATTATAACCGTTCTTTAGTTTAGCGCCTTGTTCATCCAAAAATTTAGGAACGTTTTTCTCTTTCAGCTCTTCGATTGTAGCTTTAGTGGCTGCAAGTGAAAGTGCTTCACCGCCAAATGTTGTATAGAAAAAAATGTCTTCATCTGCGAGCCGCATAATCTCTTTTTTCCCAGAAAGTATCGAGATCGGCATTCCATTGGCGACAGCCTTAGAAAATGTTGCGAGATCAGCTTTGATTCCGAAATACTCTTGGGCGCCTCCGAGTGCCATTCTGAATCCCGTCCACATCTCATCAAAAATCAGAATCACATTTTTTTCTTTGCAAAGCTCGGCAACCTTGTGTAAAAAATTGTCTTTAGGTTCGTTAAACACCACCGGTTCCAAAATTACAGCGGCAGTATTTTCATCAATTGAATTTTTAAGTGAATCAATATCGTTGTAATTGAATGTGAACGAATTTGCTTGAACTGCTTCCGGTATTCCGTTATTGCGTGCTGTTACTGAAATGTACCAATCATGCCAGCCGTGATAACCGCAGCAGAGAATTTTGTCTTTACCTGTGTAAGCACGCGCAAGACGAACAGCCGCGCTCGTTGCATCAGCGCCGGTTTTGCTGTAGCGAACAGCTTCAGCGTTTGGAATTATCTCTCTAATTAATTCAGCGACTTCAACCTCTAAAGGATGCATCATCGAAAAAGTAATTCCATCTTCAAGCTGCTTTTTGATTGCTTCATCAATTTTTGGATAAGCGTAACCAAGTGATAGTGGACCAACACCCATCATGTAATCAATGTATTCGTTGCCGTCAGCATCCCAAACGTGTGAGCCTTTTCCTTTTACTAAATATTTGGGCGCAACACCATTAACCCATTGTGTAGGACCTTTAGCTAGTGTCTGAGTTACAGAGGGAATTAATCCTAGCGCTCTATTATAAAGCTCGTTTGATTTTTGTATGGATGGAAAATCGTTTGTTAATGAAATTTTGTTTGGCATTCTTTTCTCCAGTTTTTCTTTGTGTTCTTTGAGACTTCATTGCGACCTTTGTGGTAAAAGAAAACGCAAAGAGCACAAAGGTTATGCAAAGTTCACTAAGAAATTTTATCTATTATTTTTTGAGCAATCTTTTCTGCTGTGAACCCTTCGTATTCTAAAACATCATTTAGTAGAGCAGGCTTAAACCAAGTTTTCAAAGCAATTGGCAATACGTTGGCTGAAACTCTATGGTTTAGTAAAACTTCGCTGACAATACTATAAAGTCCGCCAGTTATAAAGTGATCTTCGAGAGTAACAATTTGCTTGCATTCTTTTACGGCTTTCAAAACAGCTTCTTCGTCAATTGGTTTCGGTGTGCGAATATTTATTAATCGAACAGACTTGCCTTGATCTTCAAGCAATTGTTTAGTTTTAAATGCTTCACCAAATAGAAAGCCGTAAACTAGAATTGCGATGTCTGTTCCGTCACCAAATGTTTCCGCTTTTCCAATTTCAAAATCAGAATGCTCTATAAGAGGTTTTGAATTATTGTATCTTATATAAAATGGTGAGGGACTAGCAAACACTTTTGGTAAACACTTTAACATATCGTCATCATCAGCCGGACAAAAAACATTCATATTCGGAATGCCGCGCATAAGTGATACATCTTCAATAGCTTGATGAGTTGGACCGTTTCCATCCGAAAGAAATCCGGGAACAGCGCCAACAATTTTTACGGGCAGATTAGCAATTCCTACATCTGTTCTGATAAACTCAAAAGCTCGCATTGTTAAAAATGTTGCAAGTGCATGAGTGATCGGAATCCTTCCACGTAGTGCCAGACCAGCAGCAATTCCAATTTGAGTCTGTTCGGTAATTCCGGTATCAAGAAAATTCTTCTGAATTTTTGCCGGGAGATTTCTAATTGCGGCGCGGTTTTCCGATGTGAGAACAAAATATCGTTCATCGTTCAAAATCAAATCGTATAAAAGTTCTTCGTATGTCATGTTATCTCGCAATAATAATTTCTGAGGTTAAGGTAGCTTTATGCTCGCCATGTAATTCTTTTAAGAGTTGTTCAACTTCTTCATCTTTGAAATTTGCAAACCATCTGTCGGCTCGTCTTTCTATGCTTGGTAAACCTTTCCCGCGAACTGTCTCTGCAATTAAAACAGAAACTTTTTCTTCTTGGAATGGGAAAAAAGAGAGAGCATTTTCTAGTTCGGCAAAATTGTGCCCGTTAACCGAAGAAACAGCGCAGCCGAATGCTTCGAACTTTTTATCGAGCGGATGAAGCGGAATTAAATCTTCTGTCTGCATGTTTGCTTGAAATTGATTTCGATCAACAACAATCAAAAGGTTGTCTAACTTGTAAGCCGATGCAACAAGCAGCGCTTCCCACATCGAGCCTTCGTTTAATTCTCCATCACCAACAACTACAACAATTTTGTTGGTTTGATTTTTCAGGTTGCAGTCGTAAGCAACTCCGCATGCTACAGATAAATTATGTCCGAGCGATCCGGAATGAAATTCTATGCCGGGAATGTTTCTGTTCGGATGCCAGTAGATAGTGTCGTTGGTTTTAAGATGATTTTTCAATCTCGATTCTTCCAGCCAGCCTAGTTCAACGTAAGTTCCATATAATGCCGGAACATCATGGCCCTTTGATAAGAAAAAATAATCCCGGTTTGGATCTTTAAGGGTTTGAGGCGAAACATTTAAAAATTCTTTGTAGAGATACACTATTAAATCAGCGCATGATAGTGATGCACCAATAAAACAACCGCCGTTGCCGCTCATTCTTACAATGTGTTCGCGAACTTTTAACGCTGTTTCTTGCAGTTCAGTCAGTTTTTCTTTTGTCATTTCTTTAGCTTGTTTTTGTATTCGTCAATGTTAGATAATTCGTCAAGATGATTATCATACCAATATTGACCAAGGTATTGGGAATTTAATTCTGCTATCTCCGGTTTTAATTCAAGCAGATGCAAAATGTCTTTTATAGAAAACTTTGGATTGTACGGATACAACTCTTCATAAACTTTGCGTACAAATTCATAATCTTCCGGGAAGTCTATAGTCCAGCGATGCGTTGAGGAATAATCTAAACCGGGTTCCCATTCAACATTACCGATTTTGAATACATCATCATTTTCCCAAATGAAAGGAGTTGTATGTTCACGTTCGTATTCTTTCACGGCATCTTTCCATGCGCACTCTAATGAAGCAAACGACATTATTTCTACATCATTTCCATCCGGATAAGTTGCGGGATGAAGATTGCTTACAAAATCCAGTTCTTCATTGTCGATGTAATGCTGAATTACTTTGTCTATTATGTTTGGATCAATCAACGGGCAATCGGAAGGAATTTTCACAACGGCATCGGCTTTGTATTTTATTCCGGCTTGATAATGTCTGTCCAGCAGATCTGTTAAATGCCC
>CAZEDR010000168.1:0-7439 GCA_964510975.1 uncultured Melioribacter sp.
CAAAATTAATATTGTAACTCGTACAAAATCTTTATCCTTAACATACGAGTCACAAGGACACTAAAAAGTCACAAAGTGCGTAACTTCAGTTATTAATTTATAAAGTTGAATAGAATCGAGGTAATCCTCAGTTTCAATTGTAAACTGCTTATGCTATATTCGCACAAGATTTGTATTAATTGAAAAGTAGGAGTATAGAATTGCCGATTTCAAAACGTGTTAGTAAGATTGGCTTATCGCCAACAATGAAAGTAGCCGCAGAGGCAAAAGAAATGCAAATGCGCGGGGAAGATGTTATTGATCTAACTGTGGGCGAGCCCGATTTTCCCACACCGCAAAACATAAAAGATGCAGCCGTTAAGGCTATCAATAATAATTTTACTAAGTACACAAACAATGTTGGCATTATCGAACTGCGTGATGCAATTGCCAATAAGTTAAAAATTGATAACGGCCTTGTATATTCGGCAAATGAAATTATTGTTTCGGCCGGTGCAAAGCAGAGCATTTACAACGCAATTCAGGCACTGGTTTGTGTGGATGATGAAGTTATTGTTTCTTCGCCATACTATGTTTCTTATCCGGAGATGGTATTACTTGCTCATGGCAAGACGGTTGTAATCCCAACTACCGAAAAATCCGGCTTCAAGATTTCTCCAGCTCAACTCAAAAATGCAATCACAGAAAAGACTAAACTGTTGATTCTTTGTAATCCATGCAATCCAACCGGAACTGCTTATACAAAAGAAGAATTGGAAAAACTTGTTGAAGTGATTGACGGAACGAGAATTTATATTCTTGCAGATGAGATTTACGAAAAAGTGATTTACGATGGCTTTAAGTTTTTCAGTGTTGCCGCTATTAACGAAAAGATGAAAAATAAAACAGTAACAATTAACGGTCACTCAAAAACTTATTCAATGACCGGCTGGCGTTTAGGATATGCCGCCGGACCACAAGAAATTATTAATGCAATGAGTAAATATCAAAGTCATAGTACCGGAAACGCTTCATCAATTTCTCAAGCTGCCGCTCTTGAAGCACTTATCGGTCAGCAAGAAACGGTTGAGACTGCCCGGAAAGAATTTGAGCGAAGAAGAAATTTTCTTCATGAAGCTCTCACCTCAATTAACGGAGTAACTTGTTATAGACCGGAAGGTGCATTTTATCTCTTTCCGAGTATTTCTTTCTTCTTTAATAAATCAGCCGACGTTTTAAAGATTAACAACTCGTTCGACATGTCTATGTATTTACTTTACAAAGCAAAAGTTGCAACAGTACCGGGCAGTGCATTCGGCTCGGAAGGATATATTCGCATTTCTTATTCTACTTCAATGGAAAAATTAGTTGAAGGCGCACTAAGAATTAAACATGCACTAAATCAACTTTCTTAAATCTTGATGGAAATTATGAAACATTCAAAATTGGTTATTCTACTTTTCGTTTTAGTTTATAATGCAACCTCGCCAGCACAAAACAAAGTGGTTAATCTTTGGAGTGAGTTCATTCCCGGTTCTATAACGAATGAAAAGTACGTTGAAGATAATTTGGTTTTAGAAAACGGGGCTGTGAGAATTCAAAAAGTTACTAACCCAACATTAAGTATTTATTTACCGGCAAAAGAAAAAGCAAACGGAAGCGCGATCGTTATTTGCCCCGGAGGCGGATATACACGCCTCGCGTTTGACCATGAGGGAATTTTAATAGCAGATTGGTTTAACAAACTCGGGTTCGCTGCATTCATTCTGAAGTATCGGCTGCCGAACGATACTATTATGGAAAACAAAAGTGTTGGCCCGCTGCAAGACGTTCAGGAAGCGATTCGATTTGTGAGAAGAAACTCTTTGCAATGGAATGTATTACCAACAAAGATTGGCGTTATAGGTTTTTCTGCCGGCGGACATTTAGCTGCAACTGCTTCTACACTTTTTAATGATAAAATTTACAATTCGGATTCAACCAGCGCACGCCCAGATTTTTCAATTCTCATCTACCCCGTAATTTCGATGGATGCGGAAATTACACATGGAGGTTCCAGGCAAAATCTTTTGGGATTGAATCCTTCACAGAATCTAGTTGATCATTTTTCCGCAGAGAAGCAAGTTAATGCTCTCACTCCGCCAACTTTTCTTGTTCACTCGCAAGACGACAAAACAGTTCTAATCCAAAATAGTATAAATTATTTTCTAGCATTAAAGAAGAACGGCGTTTCCGCGGAGCTGCATATTTTTGAAAAAGGTGGACACGGTTACGGAATGGGAAAGGAAAAAGGTACTGAAATGCAGTGGACTGATATGTGCAGACAGTGGTTAAAGCAAAGAGGATTCTAAAATTTAGCTGATCAAATAAGATTCAATTGCTTTGTAAACTTTATCGATTGGCATTTTTTCACCTGTCCACAACTCATAAGATTTTGCGCCTTGCTCTACAAACATTTTGAGACCGGTTATTATTGTTGCGCCTTGCGATTCTGCCAATCTAAGTAATTTTGTTTTTACAGGATTATAAACAACATCAAAAACTATTTGTCCCTTCATAAATGATTCTTTGATTTCCGTAGCAGAATCGTCAACATTAGGATACATTCCCATCGAGGTTGTGTTGATAATTAACTTGGAATCGCGAAATGTTTCTACTAAGTCTGGTGGCGTAAGTGGCAACGACTTCATTTCCTTATAAAGCATTTTAGCAGAAAAATATTCTTTCAAGGATTCGGCAATCTGTTCTGTTCTATTAATGATAGTTATGTGCCCAACTTTGAAAGTTCGTATTAAAGCGTAGATTGTACTTCTAGCCGCACCGCCGGCACCAATTACAGATACTTTAGCTCCGGCTAGTTCATCTTTATGAGGCATCAAAGATTCGATAATACCAAACACATCTGTGTTATAACCGCGCAAGGTACCTTCATCATTTACTATTGTATTAACTGCTCCAATAGTACTTGCTTCTTCGGAAACATCTTTCAATAGCGTGAGTACTTTCTCTTTTAGAGGAACAGTTACATTGAAACCTTTAATTCCAAGCGCATTCATTCCTTTTATGGCATCTTTCAAAGCTGCCGGAGGAACATCGAACGGAAGATATAAATAATTCAGTCCGGAGAGTTCGAAAGAAATATTGTGCATCAGTGGAGAAAACGATTGCTTGATGGGATGCCCAATTACCCCGATAATTTTCGTATTCTGATTGAATTTATTCTGAACTTGCATTATCAATTACGAATTATTCTCTTCTATAAGTTTCACAAACAGTTTTGAAGTCTTAACCTCGGGGTATTCATGTGTGAATTTATTCCGGGTATTCGGGTCGAGCGAAAAAGCTTTCTTTAAGCACTCAATTGCTTCTTGAGTATGGCTTAATATAAAGTTTATCTTCGCTTTACCATAATATGGATTCGCATCATCAGATTTTAACATTATGCATCTATCATAAGTTGTAATAGCTTCCAGCCATTGTCCAACTTCTACATATGTCTCTGCCAGCTTAAACCAGATTTCATAATTATTTTCATTTACTTCTATGGTCTTCTTATAACTCTCTATGGAAGCGTGTAGTTGACCGATTGAATATTCCAGTTCTGCTTTCGCAATCCATGCATCTTCCGGATCGGTGGTTAAAGTTATTGAAGTATTAAAATCTTTAAGAGCAAGTTGGTACTTGCCAATCATGTCGTAGCAGAATCCTCGCGCTAAAAAAGCCTCGTAGTAACCGGGGTCTAATTTTATTGCTTCGTTATAACAACGAATGGCTTGATTATAATTATGAGATTCTTCGTATATCTGTCCCATGTTGTAAAGCACGGTTTCATCTGTAGCATCAAGTTCATAAGCTTTTTTATAAGACGTCAAGGCTTCATCATTTTTCCCAACTTGAGAAAATGCATAACCAAGATTAAACCACGCGCTTGAAAAATCATCTCTCAATGCAATTGAGAGTTCGAAGCAATTTATTGATTGCTGATATTTTTCAGCTCTAACTAGTACAATTCCTTTATTGTACCAGGCAGTAAAACTGTTCGGGTCCAATTCCAAATACTTATCGTAAGTATCTAAGGCTTCATTAAGCCTATCAGAGTTCTCATAACAGAACCCTATTTCATACAAAGCTTCCATGTATTCCGGGTCAATCTCAAGTGCTTTTAAGAAATACTGAATTGCTTCTTCAAACATTTCTTTCTTTTCGTATAATATTCCAAGACTGAAAAGAATTTCTTCATTAGTGGGTTCGATATTTAATGCAGTTTGCAAAGATTGCTGCGCTTCTTCAAACATTCCAAGATTATCTTCGGCAATTGATTTGTTAATGTACGTTTCAACATCATTTGGATTTAACGATAGAGCTTTTTCGAAACACAGATACGCTTCTTCAAATACAAAAGAATTGTTAAGCAGAATACCTTTGAAATGCCATGCTTCGGAATTATATGGAGCGATATTTAATAATTCATTAACAAGAATTAATCCATCTTCAACGTAGTCGTAATCAACACACATTTCTATAGTTTCTTCCAAAAACTCCAAAGAGGAAATTATAGTTCCGTTTTCTATATATTCTTTGCAAATATTTATTTTTTCTTTCAGCTCTTTCTCATCGTATACCGATTCTCCGTCATTTTGCAGAAAATCTTCGGAAAAACTCATCAAAACTCCCGGTTAATTTTATGGGAAAATGTATACTTAACATTAGTTAAAATCAAGTTGGATTTAAGAAAGGAAATATCTATGCAAGTTTAATTGGACAAAGACATCACTTCTTTAAGGGAAATTTTCTTAACGCCGTTAGTAATTTTTAATATGTGGAATTTAAGTTCTTTACCATACTGTTCTTTATATAAAAGCCCAATATTCTTAACAAAGTTTTTTGTTAATGAATCTTCAACAATATTAAAAACACTTTTGATAGGAGAACAGCTAATCATCTTTGAACTTACAACTCCAGGTTGCTTCACTGCTTCTGTTACAATGAAGTCGGAATTTTCACAACTAATTTCATAATCTTTGGAAAGACCCCAGTGTGATTCAGTTAGCAAAACACCAAAGTCTTCTAACATTCCTTTCTTTAAAAACTTGACCGCACTTTCTGCTCTTTTTCTTTCGTTAACATTATATAGCACACGATTGAAAATTCTTTTCGGCAACATATGGAAGTGTCTAACTAGAAAATCCGATTCCACATCCCGCAGATTTTTTATTCCCCAGATATATAAACGCAATCCTTTAACGCCAATCTCACATTCTTCAACGCGCTCATTACATCTTTCTTGTGGTTTTATCAACTCCTCTTCAGTATCGCAGATAACGAGATTCAAATCCTTATCAAAAAAATTTATATGCTGGCTGTATTTCGTTCTTAAATCGTGATGCATTACTTTTTCGCTCTTACCGTATTGCGCTGTTTGATGATGAGCTTTGTTGGAAATCTTTCCAACAATTGATATTTCATTTTTATTTATCAGATCTAGAAGAAACTCGTCTTCCGCAGTAACAGAAAAAATCTTTTTAATATTATTAATGAATGCTACTTGTAAACCGGCTAGAGAACCCAAACCTAAACACTCCGGGACATTTGTTGACGTCACACAATCAAAGCCGGTTTTTATGATTTCCGCTTCCCAAAGCATATTTGTCAGATTTCTCAACAAATTAAACTCAGTGCACTCCAATTTTGTTAAAGTATCCAGACTGGCACTTAGAAATTTATCTGTTGTTGCTGAAGCAAAATTTACAACACGGTCTTTTCTCTTTCTAAGAAGTACCACCCAGACTCTATTAACGCAAACCGAAAGTAAAATTCCTTCATTGTAATGCGTATGATCGCCAAGCAGAATTAAACTAGCTGGAGAAACGGTTACCGAAATATGATCTGATGAACCGTGAATATTTTCGAATTTATGAACTGCTTTACTAACAAGTTCGCTATCCCCATTTAAATTGTTCATTTCTATTAATCCAGTATTGTAAGAGTATGGAATGTTTTTGTCTTATTAAAAATACGAAATTATCCCCTAATCGAACAAAATTATTAATGAGTATCAATTCATTCTAAAATTATTAGTTTTTATACTGGTTAATAGGAACTTTCTGATGGGTTCTATCAATTTTAAGGACTTCATTTCTGTAAATAACATGAACTCTTCTTTGTGAAGCACATGCGATAATGCTTTTACAGTTGATGTAATTATTGAAACTAGATTGGTTTGTGAAGTAATAATTTCAACCGGCAGCAAAAATATTGTATCGAAGACAGAATACTCTACAATTCTCAATGCTTCTTTATACGATAAATCTTCCAAACGAAAACCGGGTTGTAGTAATCCCGACTTCTGTCTTAATCTTAGCTCAAACTTCATTCTCTCAAGAAGTAATTGTGAAGCACTATCAGTTGTAATTTTTATTTCAATCATTTTTGGTTCATTATTTATTGATGAAACATCGAGTTCAAGAATAAAGTTTCAAGAAGCGCCCCGGCTTATTACACCGGGGCAACTTCTATACTGTTGCTAATACTGAAGTAACTTTGTGTGCAGCATCTTGGAGTGAGGTTGCAACTGAGAAATTCAATCCCGAATTCTCCAGCATCTCTTTGGCTTCAATTGCATTTGTTCCTTCGAGACGAACAACTATTGGAACTGTTACAGAAACTTCATTCACCGCATCAATTACTCCTTGAGCAACGCGGTCGCAGCGAACGATTCCACCAAAAATATTTATTAACAACGCTTTTACATTTGGATCGGAGAGAATGATTTTAAAACCGTTGGCAACTGTTTCTTTGTTAGCTCCGCCGCCAACATCCAAAAAATTAGCTGGTTCGCCGCCGGCAAGTTTTATAATATCCATTGTTGCCATTGCAAGTCCGGCACCATTTACCATACAGCCAACGTTTCCATCTAGCTTTATGTAATTCAAATTGAATTTGGAAGCTTCAATTTCGAGAGGAGCTTCTTCATTCAGATCTCTGTAAGCAACAATTTCGGGATGACGATAAAGTGCATTGTCATCAAAATTCATTTTTGCATCTAGCGCAACAATTTTATCATCATTTGTAATAATCAGCGGATTGATTTCAAGCATAGAAGCATCTGTTTCTTCGTAAGCCTTGTAAAGTTTCATAATGAAGTTTGTAAAACTCTTGAATGCCGCGCCTTCTAAACCTAATCCAAATGCAATTTTTCTTGCTTGAAAAGATTGAATTCCGGTAGAAGGCTCAATCCATTCTTTAATTATTTTTTCCGGAGTTTCTTCAGCTACTTTTTCTATTTCAATACCGCCTTCTGTTGATGCCATAATTACATTCTTGGAAACGCCCCGATCAAGAAGAATTCCCAGATAGAGTTCTTTCTTGTAATCCAATCCTTCGGTAATGAAAAGTGTTTGGACAATTTTTCCTTCAGCACCGGTTTGATGTGTAACAAGCAAGTTTCCAAGCATCTTGGC
>CAZEDR010000169.1:0-7405 GCA_964510975.1 uncultured Melioribacter sp.
GAACAACACTTTCATAAGTGCGTTTTCTCATGAGATGTTTCACCTCCCTTTGGTCTGTTAGGCCTTTCTACTTTATTATAGAAAAGCAGGGTTATGTAATGTAAGCGAAAAATTAAGCTAATTATGATTTCCCGCTATTTATATAAAGAACAAAAACTTATAAACCTATAATTGGGTTTTGATTGTTTGATTGATTAGCAAGCTTGCTGTAATAATCCAGCATGTGTTGTACGCCGCCAATTACAAACTGTTCCAGTAACTCAATAGTAACACTAATTTGAGGTTCGATTAACCTAAGTTCGCTATCCAAAAAACGGGAGAGAACAAAGTCAATCATCTTACCTTTCTCAAATTTGCTTCCAATACCAAATCTTATTCTAGGAAATAATTCGCTTTGTAATGAACCAATCAAAGAACGAACGCCGTTATGCCCGCCGTCATTACCCGATCTGCGGGGACGAATCCTACCGGCTTCTAAATTAAGATCATCATATATAACAATGATATCTTCCGGATTCAGATTATGAGTGCGCATAAAACTTGATAATGCGACTCCACTCATATTCATGTAAGTAGTAGGTTTTACTAAAAAAAAATCGGAAGAGTCGTCAACACGACCTTCCGAAAAAACATAATCAAATTCTGTAGTTCTGAATCCGAGGTTATACTTTTCAGCAAATTTATCAACAACCATAAAACCAACATTATGCCTTGTTAGCTCATAACGTTTCCCCGGATTTCCTAGCCCAATAATTGCACGCAAAGCTTAACTAGTCCTCGTCTTCTGTCTGTTTACCTTTAGTTATAACTTCAGGTTCTTTAACTTCTTCACCTGGTAAGCCGGCTGCTTCTTGAGCGGCACGTGGCAAGTTAATAGAAACTACAATTACTTCATCTGGATGAAGAATTCTTGCATTTTCTAATTTAATATCTTTAACGTGAATAGCTTGTCCAAGACCTAAATCGGAAATATTCAAAGTGATATGCTCTGGAATGAAAGCCGGTAAGCAAGCAACTGGCAATTTGTGCATTGAAACTGACACAATACCGCCATCTTTAACACCTCTGGCTTGTCCTTCAATAGCAATAGGAACTTCGATTTCAATTTCTTTATCGGCTGAAATGCCTAAGAAATCGCAATGTATAATTCTATCAGTTACCGGATCGAATTGAACATTCTTAAGAATAGATTTTAGTTCTTGATCTTCAACCTGGAGGTTTACAAGATGAGTTTCGGATGTATAAACTAATGGTTTTAATGAACTTTCTGCTACAAAAAGGGAAATCGGTTCTGAGCCTTTTGTATAATAAATTCCAGGTACTGTTCCATTTCTGCGAGCTTGGTTTACAACACCTTTTGTAGAGATAGTTCTTTTCTCTGCTTTTACGCTTATTTCTGACATTTCTTACTTACTCCCAAAAAATAAATTTTCTAACTTTTATCTTTATCAATCTCGAATAACGAACTGATTGATTCATTTCTATTTGATCTAATAATCGCTTCGGCAAAAAGACCGGCAGCGCTTCTAACTACAATTTTTTTAGACTCAGACTGCAGAGGAATACTATCTGTTACATAAAGCTTAGTTAATTCCGAATCGTTAATCTTATTGAATGCGTCGCCTGATAAAAGAGCGTGTGTTACAGCACCATAAACATTTAAAGCGCCTTTTTGTTTCAATGCATTTACAGCATTAACAAAAGTACCGCCGGTATCAATCAAGTCATCAACAATAAGAACATTTTTATTAGCTACATCACCAATTATCTGCATAACTTCAACAACATTAGGCTTAGGGCGTCTTTTATCTATAACAACAAGACCGGCATTTAACCTCTTTGCGTATGATCTTGCCAATTTTATACCGCCTACATCCGGAGAAACAACTACCAAGTTCTCGGTATCTTTACCATCAAACAGCCCGGAAAAAACCGGTGAAGCATACAAGTGATCGAAAGGTATATCAAAAAATCCTTGAATTTGCGCAGCATGTAAATCCATTGTGATAACTCTATCGGCACCGGCAGTAGTGATGATATTTGCCACTAATTTAGCTGTAATAGCAACACGGGGCTGATCTTTTCTATCCTGTCTTGCATATCCAAAATATGGAAGAACGGCAGTTACTCTTGAAGCTGAAGCTCGTTTTGCAGCATCCAGCATTATTAATAATTCCATCAAATTTTCAGAAGGAGGCATAGTCGATTGTACTATGTATACATCCCTTCCCCTTACATTTTCTTGGAACTTAACCCAAATTTCACCATCACTAAATCTTTTAACATCAACTTTGCCGGGGCTAAGATTTAAATACTCACAGATCTTTTGAGTAAGTTTTGTTGTCGAGCTACCTGAAAAAATTAATGGTTGTCGATCCAAAGCCACACTCTGCGTTTATAGTTAAAATTTTAGTCGCCAAATATAAAGATTTGACATTGGCGTGTCAATAAAATCAAGCAGTGTAAATAAACCCTTTTATTTGATTCTTTTACTAAAAAGATAAATAATCACAACTATTAAGACAAATAAAGCTATAATATAAATCCAAATTGGCGTTTCCTTCAGCTTAAAAGGGCGGTAAGAGGCAGAAATCAACTTCCCCATACCAACTTCATCTAAGGAATATTTCCATGTTAACCTATTTCTAAATGCTTCGGTTGCGTTATGGCTAAGAATTTCACCGGGAAGATAATATACGAATGTAAGTTCGAAACTTTTGCTATCTAAGCCGAAGCCTGTTGCTAAAGGAGGAATGAATTGGGAGAATATTTTTGAGTTCTGAGCACCGTCTTTTACTGATAGTTGAGATTTTCTAAAGGCCGGCGTATTGTTTAGTGAATCCAAGCTATTAAAATCCAACTCTATTTTAGCGTGAACGGTGCTATCCTTATAATCTTTATATATATCAACATTGGTTACGTGGCTAAATTCCGATGAAAATTCATGTTGAACGGAATCTTTATTGAAAATTCCCAGCTGTTCAACCATTGAGGAATCTCGCTGATTAGTCCATTTCATAAAGTAATGGATAAACATATTTCCGGTTCCATCAGTTTTAATGGTGGTAACCTGTGTGTAATCTAAACAGCTAGTAACTGTTAATAAAAGAAATGCGAGGATTGATAGTTTTCTTTTCATCTTTATTAAATTTTTTCCGCGCAAATATGCAAAATATTAGCATAATAAGACAGAAGTTTGATTTATAAACATTGCGGGGTTATTTTTCGAACCACTAAAAATGAAGTAAAGTTATATGCCTACTTACGATTATAAATGCTTGGACTGCGGCCATACTTTTGAACATTTTCAGAGAATAACTGAAGAGCCGCTTGAACAATGTCCCTCTTGTTCCGGTCATGTAAAAAGATTAATTGGTGCCGGCTCAACACCAATATTTAGGGGAAGTGGTTTTTATCAAACTGATTATAAAAACAAAAGTACTTCTAAGGCGAGTTCTAGTGATAAACCAATTTCTTCTGCTAAGTCTGATAAAGGCGGCAGCGAAAAAAAATCCGGCTAAGCCGGATTTTTTATTAGAAGTCTAAACCAAGTGAAACGTAATACCGGGGGGCTGAAAATTTATTCAAATCATACTTCCATGCAATATCCAACTTCCATAGAAATATTAAATATGCTCTGAAGCCTACACCAGTTCCTAACAGCAAATCTTTTGTAGTAGTAGAACCCGATTCATTTTGGCCGATGAATTTTAGTTTTGAAGTGTTATCCCATGCTGAACCGGCATCCAAAAATACTACACCCAGAATATTCTGGAAGAAAAGGGGAAGCCCGCCGGTGAGCAAATATCTAATAATTGGCATGCGGAGTTCCATATTCATTAGTGCATATTTGGTACCTATTTGTTCGGCATAATCATATCCTCTTAAAGGCATAACCGGGGAAAGGAAAGCAAAATCTGAAGCAGATGATATTGGAACTCCGCCGGTTTTGAAAGAACGATTTATCCAATTGTCGGTTCCGCCCACAAAAAATCTTTGAGCATAACCGCCACCCGAAAATCCGCCGGAGAAACGCATTGCGAATCCGTTATCATACCAAAATCTCCAGTATTTTCTGAAATCACCTGTGATCGAAAAGAAACTTTGTCTTGATTTTATTATACCCGGGTCGCCAAACACTGTAATGTTGTAACGCGATCCTTCTATTGGAGCTGTATAACCGAAAAGGACATTATCTTGGATAATGCTTGCGGTTGGAAGTAAAAAGGTTTTTTCGTCAGTAGGAACTTCGTAACTGTCCAAATTTTCTGAACTAACTCTTAAAAAGCTCAAGCCAAA
Source organism: uncultured Melioribacter sp. (assembly GCA_964510975.1). GTDB lineage: Bacteria > Bacteroidota > Ignavibacteria > Ignavibacteriales > Melioribacteraceae > Stygiobacter. The sequence continues at coordinate 4,300 of CAZEDR010000169.1, forward strand.
ATCGAAACGATGAAATCTATCCAGCGGATAACTTGCCGATCCAATCAAACCAAAACTTCTGAAGCGGTAAAGCTCATCTCCATAAACAGAACTCTGATAGAGAAAACGAGCTGTATGGAATGCTTGTATACCAATGTCCATTCTCTCTTTAAGGTAAAAATATGCGAGTCCGTAGTCGCTGTTCTTAATGTCAATTTGCAAACTGGTTTGACCAATTAACCGATGATTTCCCAACACATCGCTAAATGAAAGTATGGTAGTTCCAAGTAAACCATACAAGGTACTGTAGCCGGCATTAGCATAAACTAAATCGGGAGAGAAATTAATTTTGTACCGGTTAACTGCAAAGTTGCCATTCTCGTCAAGGGTCTCCTTAAACATTTCATTGCGCTTAGCTATACGGGAGCTATCTTTTTCAATTCCGGAGCTAGAAAAAACATATTTGCTGTAATCTGTCGCAGATGAATCGGAATCTTCTTTTTTATTGCTAACATATTGCCCAATAAAAATTTTCGATTCTTCTTCTCTTTCGGTAGAATCGGCAACTGCTACATTCTCTAACTCCTTCGGCTCTTTTGCAATCTCAGTTACTTTTAATTCACCCTTGCTTTCTGCTTTTGGAGTTACTAGCGAGCTCATGTAATTTGTGTATCGAAGCGAATCGCCTTCAACTTTGATATCAGCTAAATTGCTTAGCATGAAGATGTTATAGCCAAGATTATATAGTGCAGAGAATACAAGTTTTTTGCCATCTGCCGAAATCGATGGTTGAGTAATTTCGCTTAAAGAATTGGTAATTGGAATTGGAGTAGAAACTGATTTTCCATCTTTCAATTTCATTTTGTAAATATTGTTTACACCGTTTTTATCCGAAATGAACATAAGTTCGTCGCCTTTTCCGGCAATCGTTGGATATTTTTCATTGCTAAATTTCCAATCGTTCAGTCTATTTACGCTGCTTGATTTTAGATCTATGGCATAAAGATCAAGCTGTTCGAAATCGAATTTATCCATCTCAAAAAGTTCGCTGTTGACAACTTGTTTAAGGTCGTTGCCACGATCCGAAGAAAAAATAACTTTACTTCCATCCGGCAACCAAGCCGGATCAAAGTCGCTGTAAATATCATTTGTAAGATTTGTAAGCTGCTTCGTTCCAAAATTGTATAAGTAAATATCGGATTGAGTTGCATTATGCCCGACAAATGCAAGCTGGCTTCCTTCAAACGACCAGCTAATAGATTCAATACCGCCAAGTTTGAAAGGAAGTTCTTCTCGCTCATCGGTTTCGGTATTTATAACTATCACAACATCAAATCCGCCCGACTTAGATGAAAGAGCAATTCTTTTATTATCCGGCGCCCAAGCAATAGAAGGATGAAGCACATTCAGCTCTTCAAAATCAGTTGTCTTACCGCTCTCCGCAACTTTCTTAATTACTTTTCCTTCAATTGCATCCATGATATAAACATCAAGGTAAATATCTCTATCGGAAATGAATGCAATTTTATCTCCTTGCGGAGAAATTGCGGGACTTGCGTTATAAAAACCGCCATCTTTTTTATTGTTAGTTAAACGCTTGGCAAAGACATCGGGATCTTGCATGTCTTTAATATCTGGCCAGAATTCTTTCTTTACACTTTTTTTCCAGCGTTCGTTAAGTTCTTCTAAGCCAATTCCTATTGAGGCTTTTAAAGCCGGTTCAAGAGAACCTAGATTTTGAATCTTTCCAAGTAGCTCGCCAATTTTTTGTCTGCCATATGTATCTGCAATAAATCTAAATAATGATTGTCCGCCCCGGTAAGCTAAATATCCGTCCAGCTGAGGAATATCGGGCAATGCGTCATTCATAATCGCATTGCGAATGAACATATCACTGTTTGTTTCCCAGCCTTGAGATAAATATTCTGCCGAACCTTCCCAGAACCACAATGGCATTTGAAGCGTTATTCCTCTTGAAATAATATTCTGAATTGTTCCGCCGTAATACATATCGCGCATTATTGCATGAACGAGTTCATGAGCAATTACATGTTGAAATTTTTTGTATGATCCTTCGAAAGGGAAGACCACTCTGTTTTTGAATGGTTCGGTAAATCCGCCTATTCCACCCGATAAATATTCATCTGTAACATTTGTTTCTTGGAAGTCGTTGTGGGAATTATAAACAATCAAAGCGATTCTAGAACTTAGTTGATAATTAATATCTTCTTGAATCTTGCGAAGAGTTGCTTCCGCTTGCACCGCGGTGAACTCAGCTGTTTTTTCTCCACCTTTTGTAAAATAAATATCAAAGTGTTTCGATTGGATAAAAAACCAGTCGTAGTTCTTATAATTAACTTTATTCTGTCCGAACTGTGCAAATGAAAAGGAGGAGAGAATAAGTGTAAATAACAAAATATATTTCTTCATAGCTACCGCCTTCTACGTGGTTAATCGGTTAAAACGAAATCTATTTCTCTACGCTCTTCATCAACACGGATAAGTTGAACGTTAACTTTATCTCCAAGTCGGTAACGTTTTTTAGATCGCTTGCCGACGATGCAATAATTCTTTTCATCGAACGAGTAGTAATCATCTTGAAGATCTCTAAACTTTATTAATCCTTCTGCCAAAGTGGAGCTCAGTTCAACAAAAATTCCGAAGTGCATAATTCCGGAAATAACCGCATGGAATACTTCGCCAACTTTGCCTTTTAAGAACTCCAGTTGTTTAATTTTTACAGATTGTCTTTCTGCACTTACGGCACTTCGTTCTTTTGCCGATGCATGATTACAAATATCTTCCAATTCTTCCAGAGATAAATTTTTCTCCGAATTTTTCACAATGTAATTGTGGATCAATAAATGCACGATTAAATCGGGAAATCTCCGGATAGGGGAGGTGAAGTGAGTGTAATATTTAAATCCTAATCCGTAATGCCCGATATTTCCGGTTGCGTAAATAGCTTTAGCCATAGAACGAATTGCAATTTCATTTACCACTGCTTCTTCTTCAGAGCCTTTTACCTCATCCAGCAAAGCTTGGAATTGCTTTGACTTATTTGCTGCATTCGGATCGAAATGATAGCCGAGCGAGCGGACAAATCTTGCAAACTCTGTAATTTTTT
>CAZEDR010000170.1:0-4404 GCA_964510975.1 uncultured Melioribacter sp.
TAGCACAAGAGCTTATTTAACATATTTTAACAGTATTTAAGATTTATTAAGAGTTTGTTTTCGGAATTGAAGCAATGCAATTGTGATAAGATGATGAATTTGGGGGAGAAGAAATCTGGGTAAACAACCATGCTTGTTTTGAAAATATGTTTTTTATTCTAAGCCTTCCGAATTAACGAAAGGCTTAGCAAATCTTTGTTTAGTTCAATCCTCTTTTCTTTAGCAGTGCGCTAACATCCGGTTTCTTTCCTCTGAACTTTACATATAAATCCATCGGGTCTTCGCTTCCCCCTTTTGAAAGTATATTTTCTCTGAATGCGTGCGCAGTGGTTTGATCAAATAATCCTTTTTCTTTGAAAGCTTGAAAAGCGTCGGAATCCAAAACTTCAGCCCAGATGTAACTGTAATAACCAGCCGAATATCCGCCGGCGAAAATATGCTGGAAGAATGTACTTCTATAGCGCACACCTATTTCGGGCAGAACACCAATTCTATCTGCAAGTTTCTTTTCAAATTTTTCAATATCAACCGGCTGATCTTCTGTTAAAGAATGATAATCCATATCAAGCAAAGTAGCGGTTAAATAAGAAGTAGTAGCATATCCTTGATTAAACTTTTCCGAGTTGCGGATTTTTTCTATCAAATCATCCGGCATTACCTCTCCGGTTTTATAATGCTTGGCAAACATTTTTAATACTTCCGGTTCTGTAACCCAGTTTTCCATTATTTGAGATGGGAGCTCAACAAAATCCCAAGCAACACTTGTTCCGCTTATTGAAGGATAAGTCAAATTAGAAAGCAATCCATGCAGTGCATGACCGAATTCGTGAAAGAGTGTTTGTACTTCATCTAATCTAAGAAGCGCGGGGTTATCAGCAGTAGGTGTAGAGAAATTGCATGTGTTGTAAACTACCGGAGTTATAAAATCACCGCCTATATTTGACTGAGCTCTGAAATTATTTGACCATGCGCCGGAGCGTTTAGAATCGCGCGGGAAATAATCGGTATAAATTATTCCGATATGCTTTCCATCCGCCTCTTTAATTTCGAATACTCTTACGTCCGGATGATATACGGCAATATCTTTTCTTTCATCAATTTTAAAACCATAAAGCTTGTTTACAACCATGAATAAACCGTCAATCACATTTTCCAACTTGAAATAGGGACGAAGCATTTCATCGTCGAGATCATATTTTTCTTTTTTTAGTTTTTCGGAATAGTAAGCCATGTCCCACGGCTGAAGAGTGAATTTGTTTCCCTCTTTATCAGCTAGTTTTTGAAGTTCAGCAACTTCTTTCTTAGCAACTTTTACAGCCGGTTCCCAAAGTTTCATTAAGAAGTCGTAAACCGCTTCGGGATTTTTTGACATATACTCATCTTGTGTAAACGCCGCATGAGATTTATAACCAAGCAGATTGGCTCTTTGAAGACGAAGTTTTACCATCTGCTCAACAACTTTTTTGTTGTCATACTCATTATTGTGGTTGCACTTAAGTGTATTAGCGAGATACATTTTTTCTCGCAGTTCTCTTTTATCGCTGTATGTCATGAAAGGAGCTAAACTAGGTGCCTGAAGTGTAAAGACCCATTTCCCTTCATAACCTTTTCTCTTGGCATCTTCTTTAGCAGCTGTAATTGCTGTTGGCGGCAAGCCGGATAAATCTTTTTCATCCTCAATTACAAGCACAAATGAATTCGTTTCCTGTAGTAAATTATTTCTAAACTTTAGCGAAAGCATAGTTAGTTCTTCATTCATTTTTCTCAGTTTGGTTTTATCTTCTTCACTTAGATTAGCTCCGCTCTTTACAAAATCGCGGTAAGATTTATCTAATAATGTTTTCTGCTCGGTTGTTAAGCTAAGAGAGCCCTTCTTTTCATAAATCTTTTTAATACGTGCAAACAATTTCGGATTTAGATTAATATCATCACTGTGCTGTGAAAGCATCGGGGCCACTTCAGAATATATTTGCTGTAATTCCGGATTTGTATTCGCACCGGTTAGATGATAAAAAACTCCGCCGACGTTGCTTAACATCTTACCACTCTGCTCAAGTGCTTCAATTGTGTTTTCAAACGTTGGTTCTTCCCGGTTGCTCACAATTGCATTTACTTCCTCTTTCTGAAGTTCCATTCCTTCGATAAATGCCGGCTTAAAATGTTCATTCTTTATTTTATCGAAAGGAGGTGTTTTAAATGGAGTTTTCCATTCCGCAAAGAATGGATTTGTGTTTTCTTTTTCATTAATTACAGCAAGCAGCATAATTGGTAACCCTAGCAAGAGTAAGAATATTCTTTTCATAATTATACCTTTTTTAATTTAGAATTTTTAATGCCGGTTGACTAAATCAGCGTAGGTTTAGACGGATTGCCGTGGGTTATGTTTGGAATTAATACATAAGCGGTTAATAACAAATGTGAGTGGCGGAATTCCTGAAGCTTGGTTTTGAATACTGATACCTATTGATTACTATCTGAAGTTACGCACTTTGTGATTTCTTAGTGTCTTTGTGACTTTGTGGCAAAGGAAAGTCTAAGAAATTAAGCCACAAAAGCACTAAGTCACCAAGTTTCACTAAGGAAAATTCATGAAACTCAACTTATGCGTAACTTCAGTTACTAATTGCTATTGCATGAAAAATACTAACAAGGTTATTGAGTTTTGCCAGATTCAATTTTGGCGATAACTTTTTCAAGATCATCGGCAATTGTGGTGCCGCCGTAGCCGGATTCTTGATAAACTACTTTACCTTCTTTATTAATTACTAATGTTTGGGGAACTCCGCTTAATTTATAAGAAGAGACCACTTTATTTTCTGCGTCGAGTAATACTGGAAAACTAAACTGATGCTCCTTCATATAACTCTTAATGTTTTCCAACTTTTGCTCGCTTGCCGGATTTGTATTTATTGTCAAGAAAACAAAATTATCATCATTCTTATGAGAAGCATAAAATGGTTGAAGTTTTTCAAAACTCTTTAAGCACCAACCGCAGTAGGTATCCCAAAATTCAAGCACAACTATTTTGCCTTTAAGCGAAGAAAGAGTAATTGTTTTTCCATTTAGGTCGGGTAAGGTAAAGTCGACAGCTTCAATAGGCTTTTCAAGGAAGTTGGAATTAATCTCCTTTTCTCTTTCCGCCAAAAAGGAAGTCTTGTTGAGTTTAATTATTTCTTCAGCTTCTTTTTTTCTTTCCGGAGTGTCTGCGGTTAGACTTAAGACTTTGTAAAGCATCTCCTTATTGTAATAATCTAATTCAAGAGCATGTTTAGCTTCATCAAATGCACGTTTATTCTCGCCTAACTTAAGCAGCATCAAATAGTATGATTGATCGCTAAAAAAATAAAACTCATTACCAAATACTTTTTTCGAGAGATCATAATAAACTAGCGCTGAATCATGTTGGTTGATCAGAGAATTGGCAAAGCCTAAATTACTATATGCCGCGCCGATATGCCTTTTCCTCAGTGCAAACCATCCACTTGGGACTTCCGCCGCATTTCTATCAGCAACATTTGCTTTTTGATAACCATGGATACTATACTTAGTCATGTCAATAGAAATTTGAATTAAATTTTGCATTTTCATTTGTTCATCACTTAACATTAAGCGGGTATTTAACTCAAGCTTCGGTGAGTATTGCCTCACATTTGAAAGATCAGTTAGTATTCTTCTTGGTGCAGATATGGCCGTAATCCAATCGGGTTTATGCCACTCTTTCAGAAATTCGGCAGCTCTTTCATAATATTTAGCATCGATTAAATTTTGGAAGTAATCTCTCTGCAAAGTCTCAAAAATTTCAGTCCCCTCAGCTTTTTTTATCAATTCATATAATTTATCAAGTTTATTTCTATCAGCTTTCTTAAAAAATATATTACCCCTTTCAGTTAATATTGCAGCACTATTTCTGGGATCAATTTGAATAATACGTTTGAGAACATCAGCAGCGTTTGTCGTGTCTTTTATTTCTACGTACCTATAATAAACTGTCTCCAATAGTTTTAGATTATTCGGATGGGTGACCAATAATGAATCCATCTCCCTTTTTAGTTGAGCAGCATTTATCTCGAATTTTCTAAAAAGCCAAGTGTTTGCAAGATTTTGTGGATCGTCCGGGAATAATTTTAATTCTGTCATCATTCCACTTTTGTATTTCTCTTGGTCAGGCATACGTTGAATCCAACCATGAGATATATACGCACTAGCGCATGCACTATTTGCACCTTTCACCGGATTTCCACTTTTATCATAGACCAGCATGTCCCAAGCTTTATCATCGTTGCAATCAATCTTTCTAAAGTCTGGTGTAGCAAATTGAATTGCCATCGCTCCGACTTTTTCATTAGTGAGCTTAAATGTGGTTGTCCAGAATGATCCGTTTTTCTGCATTAAATATTCTTCGGT
>CAZEDR010000170.1:4414-7346 GCA_964510975.1 uncultured Melioribacter sp.
AATCCTCTTTCTCTAAACAGATAAAGAACATCCATATAAAGTGAATCAACACCTTGTACTGGAGATTTTTCACCCGGTATAAAGCGAACGAGAATGTTATCTCCATAGGTTGGTTTTTCCGGAGTAAAGAAAACTTTAGAGCCTATTTTATTCTTAGTATTTGTTTGCGCAAACGTAATCGCGCATACGGCAAGCAGCATCAAACAAAAAATAGTTTTCTTTATCATCTTAGAAACCTCTGTTGCCTGCATCTCTACCGTCATCAATATTTCTATCACGTCTGTCCTTGTAATCATTAAACATGTAGGATATACCAATTCCTATGCTTCTGCTATTTAGCATTCTGTATGAGGTTCTTGAGTAATAACTTCCTCCAATATTTTGCGTGTCATATTTCTGAGAATTGAGCAAATCGTTTACGCTTATATTTATGCGGAGTTTGCGATCCATCATTGTTTTAGAAAAATAAAGAGACACATTTTTAGTTTCACCCCTTATCATTCTACGGTTTTCAATTTGAGGAATATAGAATAGAGAAATGTTGGCGTCTACATCCCACCATAGCTTAAATCCTATATAAGCATTTAGAGTGTAATTCTTTTCTGTTAGCGATAAATCTTCCTTAAGGAACTGCCCCGATTGTTTTGAGTAACGATAGTTGAATGAGATGTAGCATGAACTTATAAAATCGGGCAGTTTAAATGGCATCATAGGAGTATTGTAATAAGGCAGAGTCAGATTTATTCCGTAAGACTTATCAGTATTAAGATTTAGGTAAGTCGAAATTATTGTACTGTCGTTTTCAGTTGTCATTGCCGATGTGAATGAACCGGTAGTGTAATTATAAAACACACTTATATACTGAGAAAAATTTAGTGCAACAGAATTTACGTAAGTTGGTTTCAGTTTCGGATTTCCAGCCGAGTAATTATTAAGGCCCAAGTAGCGGCGGAAAGGATTTATATAGTATATCTGCGGATAGGTTACTCTTCTAAATGCATTTACACTTAGCTGGTACATTTCACTAAGCTTATAAGATAGATTGAGATTCGGAAAGAAACTTAGAAAGTTCTCTTCAAAGTTTGTGTTTTGTGTAACTTGCTTTCCCTCGGTAGAAAGATTTTCTGCTCTCAATCCAAACTTAACATCAAAGTCACCAAGTTTATGTGCATAAGTTAAATAAAGCGCGTTAATGCTTTCGTAATACTTAAAAAGGTTGCTAAGATTCAAGCTGTCCAGCCATGTTCCGGTCCGGTACGAAAAATTATCTACGTTGTAATCGTTATTACGTGTACGGTAAGTGAAATTGTAACCGGCTTCCAATCTGTTCGCATTAATCGGTAAAACGTAATCTGTCTTAAAAATAAAAGTTTTAGCAACTACATCTGTAATGCTATTTTGCAAATCGGGTCTGCCAACTTTATTGCTGTAGTCGAGATTCATTTTAGAATCGGTTGGATTACCGAAGATAGTGTACATAGCATCGAAAAGTAATTCATTTCCTTTTGTGGCAAATTTCTTTTTGTAGAAACCATAGAAAGATAGATTACTATTGGTCCCGGTATTATCGTAAATAGCATTGTAGTTATACTGAAGTACATTGTCTTTGTTGTTCACATAAGAATTATTACTGCTTTCCGAGTTGTACTTATAAGCATTATAGTTTACATAGAAAGTTGCCGTATTGCTCTCATCAAAATCGTAATCAAATCCTCCTTTGAAATAACCGGAGTAGAATTTGTTATCACCATTGCCAACAGACTTTTGATAGTACATGTTTGGGCTCGTGTAAACATAACGCTCCGAGTTGTTTGAGTTTTTACCGGCGTAGTAACTACCAAACGCTTGAGTAAAAACATTGATTTTACCGGTTTTATAATTTAAGTACGTTCCGCCGTAAGAATTTTTATTTGAAGAAGCATTCAACGTGAACATTCCACTGTAATTACTGTAAGCTTCTTTTTTGCTAATAAGATTAAGAATGTATGTTCCACCTTCTGCACTTTCTTTTGCGCCCGGGGCAAGAATTACTTCAACTTGTTCAATCATAGTAGCCGGAAGTTGAGCCAGCATTTCTGCGGGCATATTATAATCATGCCCATCCATCTGTAGTTTTATTCCTTGTCCACGCACAGAAATTTTATTTGTTGAAGGCTCTACTTCAACCAGACCGGAATTTTTTAGTGCTTCAGTAACTGAGCCGGAATTTCCCGGTAATCGATCCATGTTTATTACTTGCCTATCGGCATGAAACTCGATAAGTGGTTTTACAGACTTAATTACGACTTCCGGGATTTCTATTGTTGTAGCTAACAGTCTAATTAAACCTAACCTCGAAGATTGATCTAGCGCTACGGAATCAATCACTTGAGTTTGATAACCCACCATTGAAAACTTTACGCGGACTTTACTTTCCGGAATGTTTTCGATTGTAAAATTTCCCTTTTCATCGGTAGCTATTCCCTTTATTTCATTGCCGGAAAGTCTTGATATCACAAGAACAGAAGTACCTACAAGCGGTTTGCTCGTCATAAGATCCGAAACAGCGCCAATAATCTTGAATGATTCCGAATTAGTTTGTGCGGATAGAAATGAAAACGATATAACTAGAAGCATTAGAAGAGTGGAACGGAGTTTCATGGTAACCCCAATTGAAGTTTCATATTAGTTATTTATCAAAGACATTAAATGTACAAGTGCATCTTGGATTCCCCTTAGTTGTTATGAATGGAACCCCATTAATTTTAGTTTCAACTTACTTATAGAGGACAAAAATGTCAAGAATGATGAGGGGGAATTTATTGCTCTACTAAACTTTCTCAAAACCGATATAGGAAACAAGAGGATAGAAGAATATTAACATGATAATGGATTAACGAGCAATAAAATTCACCAATTGGTGAATTGTTTTATACCGTCCCCAAAGGGACTT
>CAZEDR010000171.1:0-7257 GCA_964510975.1 uncultured Melioribacter sp.
CAAGGGGTCGCGGGTTCAAATCCCGCCGTTCCGACACAATGACTAAACAAATGAAAAATCAAATAGATAAACCTCGTTGCAATTGCGGTGTAATAGGAGTGTTCGGGCATCCAGAAGCCTCTTTAATTTCCTATTATGGGTTACATGCATTACAGCATCGCGGCCAAGAAGCTGCCGGTATTTTATCTCTTCAATTTGAATATGAGAAGCCACATTTCAATATACATAAGGGAATGGGTCTCGTCTCTGAAGTGTTTTCAAATTCAAATCTATTTGACAATGAGTTAAAAGGGGATGCTGCTATTGGTCATAATAGGTACTCTACAACTGGAGCGTCGGATTCTCGAAAGAATATCCAGCCCTTTTTTGTTAACTATCGACTTGGAAACCTTGCTATATCCCACAATGGAAATCTTACAAATTCGAAATCGCTTCGACACGAACTTGTTGATGCCGGTGCCATATTTCAAACAACAAGCGATACTGAAGTTATTTTACATTTAATCGCTAGGAGTAGGAAGGCTGATCAAATAGATCAAATCAAAGAGGCTATTTCCAAAGTGAAGGGGGCTTATTCGTTGGTAATCCTAACTGACGATAAACTTATTGCAACAAGAGATCCTTTAGGCATTAGACCACTATGTATAGGACGACTTAATGGATCGTTCATTGTGACTTCTGAAACTTGTGCTTTAGACATTAATTCCGCTGAGTTAATTCGAGAAGTTGAACCCGGAGAAATCATTGTTATTGATCGCAATTCGTTAATAACTAATGAAATAAAATCATTCAAGATCTCAGAAACTACTAGCTCACAAAAAAAACATTGCGTCTTTGAATTTATATATTTCTCTCGACCAGATAGCCAGATTTTTGGAACTAACGTTGACAAAATGAGACGAAAGCTGGGTAAGATTCTTGCCTTAAATCACCCAGTTGTTGATAGGAATGGTGAAAAAGTTATTGTTATAAGTGTTCCTGATAGTTCTAATACCACCGCCATTGGGTATAACTCCGGTCTTCAGAAGATGGAAATTAATTCAAAACTTGAGATTGGATTAATTAGAAGTCACTATATAGGAAGAACATTTATTGCTCCTACTCAGAAGAATAGGGAAATTGGGGTAAAAATTAAATTTAATATTGTAAAAGGTGTTCTTGAGAATAAAACAGTAGTTGTTGTGGACGATTCTATAGTTAGAGGTACAACTTCAAAGCAACTTGTAAAACTCCTTAGAGAAGCAAAACCAAAGGAAATTCACCTACGTATCTCTTCGCCTCTAATTACTCATCCGTGTTTTTATGGCATGGATTTTCCTTCTAAGGATGAATTAATTGCTAATAAGTTTAATCTCGACATAGAAGAAATGAGAAAGTACCTAGAAGTTGATTCACTTGAATACCTTTCGATTGAAGAAATGCTAGAAGCGATGACGGATCATGATGCGAACGATTTCTGCACCGCATGCTTCTCTGGGAATTATCCCATTCCAATTGACGAGTATTTTTCAAAGACAAAAAATGATTTTTAGTCTCAAGGAAATATTGCTTTTGCCTAATCTGATTACACTATTCAGATTATTTCTTTTTATTCCAATTACTATTGTTTTCCTTAACTACTCCAGCATAACTAATTCGAATCTTTATGTTTTACTTATTATTCTTATCGCATTCTTATCTGATCTTGCAGACGGATTTTTTGCAAGAAAGTATAATTTAATAACTGAAACCGGCAAGTTATTGGACCCATTAGCTGACAAATTGTTAACCAGTATAGTTATTATTTTTCTTTGGAAGTTGAACCTTGTTCCAACATTTTACATGGTCTTATTATTAGGCAGAGACTTACTGATTTTTTGCGGTGGTATTTTCCTTACTAGAAAAATCAAGAAGATTGTCCAGTCGAACTACTTTGGCAAGTTTACCGTATTTTCAATAGGTTTATATTTTATAAGCATTTTGTCGTTTCGCCACTCCAACAATATCACCTTAGTTTTAATGTATATAAGCACAATTATGAGTGTATTATCAATAATTATTTACTTTTATCGGGGATTAAAAATTTATAGGGATCATGGGTCTATTTAAGAAATCTATTTTTGAGTCCGTAAAACAAGCTTTCGGTAAAACTAAATCAAATATTTCCGAGAAATTAAGTGAATTATTTGCGAAGAAGACAATTGAAGCAGAGGATCTGCTTGAAATTGAAAACATTTTGCTGCAGAGCGATTTCGGAATTGATTTTACAGATAAATTAATTTCGACCTTGAATAAACGTATCAAAGGTGGGGAAAAGGTAGATATAGATAATCTAAAATCAACGGTTAAAGATGTTTTTATTGAAGAATACAAGAAATCAATCAAGACATCTACTATTCAGCAAGCTAAACCACATTTTGTAGTTCTTCTAGGTATTAATGGAGCTGGTAAGACTACAACTATAGCCAAAATCGCAAATTATTATTCCAATCTAAATAAAAGTGTTATAATTGGATCATGTGATACATATAGAGCCGCTGCCAATGAACAGCTTAATGTTTGGGCCAATAGAGCTAATGTTAGTATTGTCGAAGATTTTTCAAAAGACCCAGCAGCCGTTGCATTCGAAACGTGCAAAATAGCCGTAGATAGGGACTTGGATATTGTACTCATAGACACGGCTGGTCGGCTTCATACTAATAAAAACTTATTAGCTGAACTAAAGAAGATTCTTAATGTTATTGAAAAGTTTGCTAAGAACAATTCCGTAGAAGTACTCCTAGTAGTAGATGGAAATTCTGGACAAAATGCCAAGAATCAACTAACGGAGTTTGCAAAGGTCGTTAACTTAACTGGATTAATTATAACTAAACTAGATGGAACTGCGCGTGGCGGTTCAGTATTACAATTGAGCCTAATGAAGAATGTACCAATAAAGTTCTTAGGTGTCGGGGAAGGAATAGACGATTTTGTTGAGTTTGACCCAGAAAACTATATTAATACTATTTTTGGATAAGAACCATTAGTTTACATAATATACATTATGTGGAGTATTTGTAAAAACCAATTCCATTCTTTCTGCCTAAATTACCGGCAGCAACCATCTTCTTTAACAATGGACATGGCCTATATTTAGAGTCGCTGAATCCGTTATACATCACTTCCATTATGTTTAAGCAAACATCGAGGCCAATAAAATCAGCTAAAGCTAGTGGGCCCATAGGATGGTTCATTCCTAACTTCATTACACTATCAATGTCTTCGGCTGATGCTACGTTTTCATACAAAGCGAAAATTGCCTCGTTTATCATCGGCATTAAAATTCTATTAGCTATAAAGCCGGGATAATCATTTACACTAACCGGTTTCTTATTAAGTGCTCTCGTTAATTCTATAATTTGATTTAAAGTGCTATCAGAAGTCGAATGTCCCTTAATAATTTCAACTAACTCCATCATCGGTACTGGATTCATGAAGTGCATTCCAATGAATCGATCGGCAATTTGTTTTGGTGCTAGTTCTGTGATAGATATTGATGAAGTATTAGTTGCAATTATTGTACTTTCTGCGACAAACTTTAAAACTTCAGTATAAAGAGAAGTTTTAGCAGATTTAGACTCAATAATAGCTTCAATGACCAAATCAGTATCTTTGGAAATATTCGTAATAAGAGTCTCGGTCTTTATATTGTTCAGCGTACTTTCTTTTTGCTCTAAGCTGATAATAGTCTTTTTTACTTGACGATCAAGATTCTTAGAAATCACTGAAATCGCTTTATCAAGTATTTCAGAATTTTTATCAAATAGTTGAACTTGATAACCATTCAGTGCAAAAACATGAGCAATTCCATTCCCCATAGTTCCGGATCCAAAGACAGCTATCTTATTCATGGCATTTACCTATTCGTATTTTTTAATAATAACAGCACTGGCTTCCCCACCTCCGATGCACAAAGAAGCCAAACCATATTTTGAATTTCTTTCCAGCATTTCGTGAACTAAAGTAGTAAGAATTCTAGCTCCGCTAGCGCCAATTGGATGACCTAAAGCAATAGCTCCGCCGTTTACGTTTACTTTGCTTTCATCTAATTTTAAGATTTTATTTACAGCAATTGATACAACTGCAAAAGCTTCATTAATTTCAAATAGGTCGATATCGTTTACTGTTAATTTAGCTTTATTTAAAACTTTAGAAATCGCATCAGCCGGTGCTGTTGTAAAATAAACGGGTGCTTTTGCAAACGAAGCTTGAGACACAATTTCAAAAAGAGGCTTATAACCCAATTCTATTGCTTTTTCTTCGCTCATTAATAAGATAGCAGAAGCTGCATCATTAAGTTTTGAAGCATTAGCTGCAGTTACCACACCATCTTTTTCAAAAGCTGGCCGAAGTTCAGCGATTTTATCAAAATTTACTTTGCCCGGTTCTTCATCACTTCCAACAGTTGTACTTCCCTTTTTGCCTTGGATTGTAATTGGTACAATTTCCTTTTGGAACTTACCTTTTTCAATCGCATTCAGAGCATTCTTATATGAGTTTATTGCAAACTCGTCAACTTCTTTTCGAGACATTGAGAAATCTTTAGCACAGACTTCAGCACAACTTCCCATATGAATATTGTTATAAACATCCCACAAACCGTCTTTTATCAACGAATCGTAGATTGTTCCATTACCAAGTCTGAAGCCATTACGAGCATTAAGTAGAACATACGGAGCGTTTGACATGCTTTCCATACCACCAGCTATGATAATTTCTGCATCGCCGCAAGAAATTGCTTGATTGGCAAGCATAACTGCTTTCAAACCGCTTCCACACATCTTGTTTATTGTTAAGCATTCGGTTTTTTCCGGGAGTCCACCAAAAATTGCCGCTTGACGAGCTGGAGCTTGCCCTAAGCCAGTAGAAATTACGTTTCCCATAATAACTTCATCAACTAAATTTGGGTCCAACCGAGTAGTCTCAATTAGATTTTTAATTACATTAGCACCAAGTTCAACAGCAGAAATACTTGCAAGAGCACCTTGAAAAGAACCAATCGGAGTTCTTTTTGCTGCAACAATTACAGTCTTTTTCATTATTATCTCAGTAATATTTTAATGATGAGGATTTATTCTATCTCAAAGGATAAACAACACTTAAGCTTATTACATGGGCCGCTTAACTTACCCATATTTGAAAGTAAGTTTTGATCATTTGCTAATTGTGTCGTTATTCTCTTAAAATTATTTAGAAAAGAATGACAGCAAAATTGTCTTCCGCAAGAACCCATCCCACCTACTTTTTTAGCTTCGTCCCGTACTCCAATTTGTCTTAACTCAATACGAGTTTTAAATTCCGAAGCTAGTTCTTTAGCAAGTTCTCTAAAATCAACTCTGCCATCTGCTGTATAGAAGAAAAATAATTTCTTTCGATCAAATTGATAGTGAATACTAACTAGTTTCATTTCCAGATTAAACTTTTGAACAGACACACGAAACTTTTGTATAGCCTTTTGCTCATCGCCAATATTTTTTCTAGTACGATCTAAATCTTCCATAGTGGCTTTTCTTAAAATACTTGGAAGTTCTTCACTGAATAGGCCAATGTATTGACGTTTTTTCTTTACTAATTCTCCAACGCTTTTAACTTGTGCAATCTCAACAGAATCTTCGCTAGATATTACAACAAAATCTTCCGGGAAAACATTGTTAACTAGCTCGCTTGGAATTAATACGAAATTTGATGGTAGAAGTCCGCAGCAAGATATTTCAATAATGTTTCTCTCATCAAGTGGTGGTTTTTCTAATCCATTGCAATTTGAAGTCATACAATAGCTTATATTCGCACATTTCTCGTTAATATGCCTTAGAACAATTTTTTCATAGAATGAATTACAACTTGGTAAGATATTAATAGACAAAGCTTCTTCAATTTGAAGCTCTGTTTGCGGGGCTGGGAAATCTATATGTGTCACTTTAATTCCTCTTAACAACAGATGCTATTTCAAATATAACGTTCAGAAATAAGACATTCAAGTTTATATTTCTATCATAGATGCTTTCCAAAAAATCCAAATTTCGAAAAAGAGAATTTAGCTCCACGTTCGAATATTTTGCATTAAACTTTGTTATCGTTTCCGAAGCTTCCTCGAAAGCAAAGCCTCCTAATGATTTTCTGTTCTTTAATACGTCATTGAGCCAAATTTTAATCATCTTAATGAGGAATAGTAACGATTCTTCAGTATGGTTTTTGGAAAACTCCGTTAGCTCGTTTAACGCCATTTGATATTTCTTAGCAAAGGAATATCTAAGGATACTGATCGTTTTTTGCTGAATATTTTCGAAGTCATATTTAATTAGTTGAACTGACTGGGTCAGCGATCCATTTGAAAAATATGAAACCTTTTTAGCTAAAGATTTTTCAATGTTAAATTTGGAGAAAAGAATTTCCTCAACAGAGTTTCTTGGTAATGGTTCAAAAACAATTTCTCTGCATCTTGAAACTATTGTTGGTAGCAGATTCTCTTTCTTAGATGTGATTAGTATAAAAATAATTCCATGCGGAGGTTCTTCAAGACTTTTTAATAACGCATTCTGAGCTTGATCATTCATATACTCGGCATCAAGAATAATTACAAACTTGTAAATATGCTCATCTGATGTAAATGAAATGAATTTTTTAATCTCTCTTATGCTGCTTATTTTAATTGTGTTTGCATTTTCAATAGAAATTTTATGAAATGGATTCTTAATCTTCGAATCTAGTTCGGATTTAATCTCTTCCATTACTTCTTTAGAAAGCTTATCTGTACCCGAATCCTCAGTTGTTTCGTTTTTCCCTCTTGGTAAAGGCATTATAAGCTTTATATAAGGCTCTTGTAATTCATCTATTCGATGAATAATTGTTTCATCAAGGTTGGGAATACTTTTAGAATTAATGGACTTAGCAAACTGAATTGCAGTATTGAATTTGCCAATCCCCTCGATACCGGCAAAAATAAAGGCGTGTGGGACACGCCTAGAATTAATAATTTTTTGTAATTGATCTTTTACTTTATTTTGTTCAGTAATTTGATCCAAAAAATCCATCATTATTACTACGATTTAAATTCATCATCATCATTATAGAAGAAGTCTTCATCACTTGGGTAATCTGGCTAAATGTCTTCTATAGATTCATATGGTTCGTCCGAATCTTCCAATTCCAGAAGATTCTCAACAACTTCTAATGGAGCGCCAATTCTTTCTGCATAATCCATTAATTCTTCTTTTGTTGCTGGCCAAGGAGCGTCATCAA
>CAZEDR010000172.1:0-7242 GCA_964510975.1 uncultured Melioribacter sp.
ATCCGAATAATCTAATGAGAATAATTGCCGGAAAATTTAAGGGGAGAACAGTAAAATTTCCCAAGTCGAATCTTGTCCGTCCGACAACGGACAAAACGAAAGAATCACTTTTCAATTATCTGGTTCATTCAATGGATTTCGACGGAATAAAAGTCTGCGATATATATGCCGGTTCCGGTTCGCTTGGTTTGGAAGCCTTGAGTCGCGGTGCCGGTGTGGTTCACTTCATCGAAAATGATTTTCATGTTTCGAAAATGCTGGAAGAGAACATTTCTTCACTTGGTGCAAAAGAAGACTGTAAAATATTTCGGATGGAAGCTGTAAAGTTTTCTAAAATGAGTGAGCACGATTCGTACGATTTGATTTTAGCCGATCCTCCATTCTTCAAATATGATATTCACGAAGCGATGAAGAATCTTCTCGAAAGAAACTATTTAAATGAAGATGGTTTGATTATCGTCGAGCGTTCAATTCAAACAAAGAAGGAAGATGAAGAGGCGTTTGGAATTGAAGCATTTAAGAAAATAGGCGACAGTTTAATCTACCAGTTTGAAAAAAGTACTTCCGAGAATTAATGTTTCTTTAACAGTGATTTTTTTATAAAGTATTATATTTCACAGCACACAAAAATTGGAATTGATATGAAGAAAGTAATTTATCCGGGTACATTCGATCCGGTAACAAACGGACATATTGATATAGTAAAACGTGCTGTTGATTTGTTTGATGAAATTGTTGTTACAGTTGCCAAAAATCCAACGAAGACACAAGTTTTTTCGGTGGAAGAAAGAGTTGAAATGCTTACAGAAGTGATGAAGGAATTCCCAACTGTAAAAGTTGATTCATTTAACGGCCTGGTTGTTGACCACGCTCGCGCTCTTGGTGCTATTGGTATTATTCGTGGTTTGCGTGCTGTGAGCGATTTTGAATATGAATTCCAGATGGCGTTAATGAATAGAAAACTTGCCGAAGATATATCAACAATTTTACTTATGCCTCATGCAAGATATACTTATCTAAATTCTACAATTGTAAGAAATTTAGCGGCGTTTCATGGTGATGTTTCGGGATTTGTTCCGGAAATAGTTGAAGCTAAACTGAAAGAGAAGTTTCCAAAACCGGAATAGAATTATTCCAGTCTAAAGGGGAAAGTGATTACCACTGCTTGAGAAGTTTTTGGTTGTGTTCCGCTAATAGGTTCGAAACGCCATAGTTTTAATGCTTCAATAGAAACTTGCTCTAAACGACTGTCGGCTTTTTTCAGCACAGTAATATTTCCTACACTTCCATCAGCTAAAATTGAGAAGCGAAGTTTTACATCAATTTCTTTGTAAACACCTTCCGGATATTTTGGAATGATGTAATTGTAAATTTTTCTAATTCTTCCGCCCCAATCAATGCCGAACCCGTCACCAAGACCATCGCCAAAACCGTTCCCGTTTCCATTGCCAATTCCGCTGCCGGTGCCGCGTCCGTTTCCAATTCCTTTTCCATCGGGATTATTGCCGGCTGTTGGTCTTACTACATCAGAAACTTTTGTTGGTTTTATTTTTTCGGGCTTTTCGGTTGACGTAGTGGAAATCTTATCTTCATCATCAACTGTCTTAGTAGTTACTTCAGGAACGTCAACTTCTTGTTTGTCTTTATCCTTCTCTTCTACTACCGGCTCATTAACAGTACTTCCGACATCCATCATTGAAAACTCTTTATCCATTGGACCAAAGCCGCCGGAACCGCCGCCCGGTTCTCCAAAACGAATTTCCACAAGATCATCTTGAGAACTCATTGCGCTTAAAAGTAAAAAGATTGCAAGCGCAAGTACATGAAATCCGATTGAGATTAGCGTAGATGTTTTTTCGATATTTAATTTCTTCGAGATCAAATCTTAGTCGTTTTTCTTTGTAGCGCCAATCAAAAATTTTGTAACGCCGATTTTTTTCAATTCATCCAATAGCTTTATAAAATTTCCGTGAAAAACTTCTTTATCAGCTTTGATTACAACTCCTTGGGTTGGATTGCTCTGAAGCTTCAACTGTATTTGAATCATAAGTTCTTGCATGGTTAAGTAATGGTCATTCATATAAAGCTTATTGGCCGAATCTAAATACACTTCAACGTTTTTATCGTTTACGGATTCTGCGGTTGATGCCTCCGGCAGTTTTACTTTTAAAGCGCCTACAACAAGAAAGGGACTGGCGATCATAAAAATTAATAGAAGCACAAGAACCACATCGGTAAACGGTGTAATATTAATTTCCGAAAACTCTTTTTCATCAATTCTATAGCGGCGCATTAGGCGGCTCCATTCTTAAGTTGATAGAGCACTTCTTTTATTTCTGTTTCCATAGCCGGAATGCTCTGCTTAATCCGTTTCATAAAAGAGTTGTAAAAAATTACAGAAGGCACTGCTACTAAAATACCGGCGGCAGTAGAAATCAAAGCTTCCGAAATTCCACTCATTACTGTTAAGTAGCTGGAAGCTTCATTAACAGAAAGTCCTTCGAATGAACGAATAATTCCGAGTACTGTTCCAAACAAACCGATGAAGGGAGAAATGTTTCCTAACGTTCCAAGAATGCTAACACCTTTTTCCAGCTTAACTAATTCTTGATCCATCTTCGAAAAAGAAAGATCCATAAGTTCATCTTTTTTATAACTTGAATTATTAAGCATATATAGAAAAACTGCTGCTAGAGGAGCCGGAACATTGAAACCCATTCTCTTTACATTACCAACTTTGCAAACATGAAGAGCCATCTTAAAATTTTTCTCGCTGATTGCTTCTTTCACCTTTAGAGATAGTTCTTCCAAATTTTTCGGGTCCAATGCCTTAAGTGTAATCCATTTCTCTACAATTAATTTTAAAGAGAGAATTGAACACATAATTAGAATAACTAAAGTAAAACCTCCGTGAGTCAGTAATTCCATAAAACCGTAATTGAACATATTAATAACCTTTATCAGTGAGTTAACAAATTGTTGTACTAAAGAAAGCCAAGTTTGTTTCTTCTTAAATCTTCAGGGCAAAATTAAACATTTCTACGTGGATTTTTACGGTACTAAAGTTTCTCCATTAAATATAAAAGCCCAATTTATAGTTGGGCTTTGGCAAAAAAGTATAAAACACTTACTAATTTTTTTTCAATTTAGAGTTCCAATAATAGAACGCGGGTAATCCGATTAGAACTAAACCAAGTCCTATAAATGAATCTCTCGGATTTTCTATTAATGTATTAACAACTAAATAAGTTGAAAAGATTATGAAAATAATAGGTGTGTAAGGATAGCCCCAAGCCTTGTAAGGTCTGGCAAGTTCCGGCTTGTTTTTTCTAAGAAGAATAACAGCAGCAGCAGCCATTGCGTAAAAAATCCACGAAGCGAAAACCACATAAGTGATTAACTGCTCGAATGTTCCGGTTAACACAAGCAGACTAGCCCAAATTCCTTGTAGTACTAGAGATTGCACCGGTGTTCCAAACTTTGGATGTACAAGAGCCAAGCGTTTGAAGAATAAATTTTCGCGGGACATTGCGTAATAAATTCGCGCCGGAGCTAAGACTAATCCGTTGTTGCAGCCAAGAGTTGAGATGATTACAGCGATTGCAGCTAGAGCCGCGCCGGTGGTTCCAACAACAACTGTCATCATATCGGAAAGAACTAAAGTTGATTGAGAAATTTTATCGATTGATAATGTTGCCATATACGACAAATTCACTGTAACATAAATGACGATGACAAGTAATGTGGAAATTATTAACGCACGAGGAATGTTCTTTTGCGGTTCTTTAACTTCTCCGGCAACAAATGTAGTTTGAATCCATCCATCATATGCCCAAAGTACGGCAACTAATGCTAAACCAAATGGTCCGGCCATATTTGCGAGTGGAATTTCTACTAATCCGCCGGAAGCAAAATTTGAAATTGATCCGTAAAAAATTCCAAGCACCGCAACAATTGCAAGTGTTCCAATTTTAATCAGCGTTAAAACATTTTGAACTATCGCTCCGGATTTTACTCCCAGACAGTTTATAATTGTTAAAACTACAATCGAAATGATTGCAACGCTGTTAATTCCCAAAGTAGAAAGTGGAACAAAATAACCGAGGTATGTTGCAAAACCAACAGCAACCGCAGAGATTGAAGCTGTTCGAATTACAGCAAACGCCGACCAGCCGTATAAAAATCCCCACATTGGTCCGTAAGCTTCTTTTAGATAAACATACAATCCGCCCGCGTTAGGATACATTGTTCCTAACTCGGCAATAGAAAGTGCGCCGAACAAACTAACGATGCCGCCTATTATCCACGCTGCTATTGACCAAGATGGTGAATGAACAAATAGAGCAATGCTTGCCGGTACAAGAAAAATTCCGGAGCCAATCATACTGCCAACGCTGATCATTGTTGTATCGAGTAAATTAAATTCCCGTTTCAGTTCCACTGATTTGTTTTGAGAAACTTCTGCCATACAATTTCCTCATTAACTTTGAGTTGGATTACAACATAAGAAATAACGAACAAAAAGTTCAGTTTAAGTTCTTAGCGTCTTTGCGCGAGAATATCTTTTTCTCGCAAAGTCGCTAAGTCGCAAAAAAAAAGCGAGAAGTAAAAAACTCTCGCTTCTGTATTCTATTTCTTATTTCTGAATACGTAATTCTGCTTTTAACCTACATTTCTTTTTCAGCTTCTAAAACTTTGTCTTTTACGAATAAACCTTTACCCAAATGAAGATTAGTTAAATATACAATACCAACTTCATCATGAGGTTCGCCATAAACAGAATGACAAGATTTTAATCCTCCAAGCCATTTTCTTGTATCGCTTATATAAACTAAATCGCCAGGCTCTGCGGCCATCTTGTGCATGTCTTTCTTGGAAAATCTAAGCTCATCTTTTTCGCCATCAACAAGTTTGAAGGTGACTTTCACATTTTCCCCTTCTCGCTCATTAAGTTTTCCTCCTTTAAACCATTCTTTCGATTTATGAATAGACCAAACTGTTAAACCGGCTGTCTGAGCTTCTGCATCGTATTTTACATAGTAGGTTGTAACAAAAGCAACCATTAAGCTCATTGCTAACGTTAGTGGCATTAACAAACCGAGAGGAGCGAAATTAAAACTCATTATTGCGTTAAGAACATCATACGAAACAACAACTACGCTAAAGGCAACCAATGAATACATTAGCACAGAAGGGTTGGACATTCTCTTTACAACGGTTACATAATGTTTTAGCTGATGTTGCAGCAGTGTTACAATACCGGCAATACCGGTACAGACAATCAAATTATAAAGTGCCGCCATGTAAGTGTAAGGATGTTTCGGATCGAAAGGAGTTCCGTGAGCAATGGGTCCAATCAATTCACTCGGAAATCTATTTCCAAGAAGCATTAAAGAGATTCCACCAATTACAGTAGTTATTAATCCAGCCGGAGTAAACTTTTTCCAGAAGGCACCAAAAAAGATAGCGATCATCAACGGAGGTGTGAGTGTAGCATGGAAAAATGCATGAGCTTGATAAACAGTTGGGTATGAATTAAAAGCATACACCGCAAAAATTCCTAATAAAGTAAAAGCCACAGTTGCAATACGCGCTACGTTCATTGCTCTGGCTTCGTCAGTTGGGTCATCGCGTTTTATTTTCTTCAGCCAAATTCTGATTGGTTTATCAACATCGTTAACCCAGATTGCTGCAGTAGCATTTAAGAGCCCACTAACGGTGGACATGAGAGCAGCTGCAATTGCTGCAATAACAAATCCAAAAACTCCGGGACCAACTAGAATGTGAGATATGTAAACAAAAATTCCGTCCGGACTAACATTTGATGGAATGGTCTCGGGATTTTGTACTGCGATTGCTTTTGCAACCCAGCCGCCGCCGCCTACTACAATTGCAGAAATTGGAAGCATGAATAAAATATTAATTGTTGCAGCTTTTCTTCCCTCGTGAACATTTTTGGTAGCCATGAATCTCATAATTAAACCCATATTCATAAAGAGAAACCCAACTGAGCCGGCAATAGCATCTTCCCAAAAAGCACCAACCGAATTAAACTCTGCCGGAGAATTGAAGCCCGCGAAAGGTACTTTCCATGATTGGGGAAGAAAATCCCAAAATGGTCCCCATCCGCCAACATAATTTACACCAAGAAAGAAAATCATTAGTCCGGCAAAGAGAAGCATTAATCCTTGAACTAGGTCGGTAAAAATAACGGCGGTTTGCCCGCCAAAAGTAATATATACACCGGTAACAAAAGCTGTTACCCAAATTAAACCCATAAGTGTAACATGGAATTGTATTCCAAAGATTGTCATTGTCTCTGGCATCAATGGAAGTATAGCTTTTCCCATTGTAAGGAATCCTATACCAACGTAACCAACCAAATACATTAATTGAAGAATAGTAACGAAAAATCTTGCAGAAGGGGAGAAGCGTCTTTCAAAGTATTCAGGAATCGAACGGATTCTGGAATAAACAATTATCGGCAGCCAGCCGAAGAGAAAGAACGGAATGAAAAACCAATCGTTGATGTAAGACATTGAGGAGGAGAAACCATATTTAAATCCCATTGCAGAGTATTTGACAAAACTATGGCTGCTTATTCCAGTAGCAACGATCGACATTGCAATCAGCCACCAGGTAAATCTTCTTCCACCAAAGAAAAAGTCATTAGTGTCTTTGTTGTATTTAGCAAAGTAAGTACCAAATAGCAGCATAGCAATCATATAGATTACTAATACTATCCAGTCTAACTGAGTTCCGATATTAAAAGCTTGGTCCATAATCCTCTCACAAATAAAGTGCGGCAAATGTTAAAATTGCGTGGAAAAGCGCAAAATAGAAATAACCGAAAATCATAACTTTCCACCAGAATCTGTCTTTTTTAAGTCGCATATCAATCGACTTGGCTTTTCTAATCAAAACCATTCCGGCAAGAAAAAACAAACCGCCGCCGACGTATAGGTAAATGAATGGAAGCCATGAGTTAAAAAAGGTTGGCATATGAAAATCCTAAAAAGTTCGCGCCAAAGTTAGGATAGAGAGTTAAGCCAAGCAAATGAATTTTTGTTTAAAATGGGTAGGAAATGAAGCTAAAACCCTTCTGAAATAATAATTTATCCATCTATATAAATTGCATTTAAGACGGTGTTAGTCTAAATTTAGCGCCTAAAATTTTAGGTATTTCTAAAGCGGAGGTTGTTTTTTATGGGTATGATGCTCAAAATGAGGAGTATGGCTCCA
>CAZEDR010000173.1:0-7226 GCA_964510975.1 uncultured Melioribacter sp.
AAGGTGGAAAAGAAGTGGTTGAGACTTCACTTCCGGCTGTTGTTACTGCGCAAAAAGGTCTGAATGACCCACGCTATGCTTCCTTAAAAGGAATTATGGCAGCAAAGAAAAAGGAAATTGCTGAAAAACAACCAGTTGCTTCCTTAAATTATATTGAAGTTACCGCGATGAAGCGTCCGGCCGCTAAACAAGCCGGCCAAATAGTTGGAACCGATTCCAGTGCAGTTCCGGAATTAGTTCGTTTATTAAGAGAAGAAGCAAAGGTAATTTGAGGTTGATATGGCAAAATTTTTAGTATTCATAGAACAAAGAAACGGACAAATAAAAAAATCTTCTTTCGAAGCTGCAAAAGTTGCTGCAGAAACTTCAGCAAAGTTAGGGGGAACAGTTGAAGCAATTGCCGTAGGCGGAGAAATTGCTAATTTAGATTTATTAGGCGGGTATGGTGTTACCAAAGTAAATCATATTAAAAATGATTTGTTTAACGAGTACTCACCTTCGGCATATTCAGAAGCAATTGTAAATTTTACAGCAGAAAATGGATTTGAAATTCTATTCTTCGGCGCAAGCGCTATGGGAAAAGATTTGGCTCCTCGCGTATCTGCAAAACTTGATGCCGGTCTTGCAATTGATTGTGTTGCATTAAATGTAGAAGGAACAGACATTATTGCTACCCGCCCGGTTTATGCCGGCAAAGCTCTTGTTGATCTAAAAGTAAACTCTGCAAAGAAAGTTTTTGCTCTGCGCCCAAATGTTTTTAGCGCCGGAACTCCAACTGATGCAAAAGCTGAAATTTCCGTTGTTAACGTTGCTGAACCAAATTTGAGTGTGAAAGTTGTAGAAATTAAAAAATCGGAAGGCAAAATTGATGTTGCCGAAGCTGATATAATTGTAAGCGGCGGACGTGGGATGAAAGCTCCGGAACATTTTGCAATGATTGAAGAGCTTTCTCAATTGCTAGGCGCTGCTGTTGGTGCTTCACGTGCTGTTGTAGATGCCGGCTGGAGACCTCACGCAGAGCAAGTTGGTCAAACTGGAAAAGTTGTTTCTCCAACTCTCTATATTGCTTTAGGAATTTCCGGCGCTATTCAGCACTTAGCCGGAATGCGTTCTTCAAAGTATATTGTCGCTATCAACAAAGATAAAGATGCTCCAATTTTTCAAATTGCAGATTATGGAATAGTTGGCGATGTTTTTGAGGTGATGCCAAAACTAATTGAAGAAGTAAAAAAAATCAAAGCATAAACGTGCAAAAAGTAAAAGTAGAAATATTGGGACTTTCAGCAAGTCCATCAGCCGGCGGCGCTTACGCATTATTGCTAAAAGAAGTTTACGGCGTTCGCCGCTTGCCTATTATTATTGGGTCATTCGAAGCTCAGTCAATTGCATTGGAAATGGAAAGCATTAAACCGCCCCGCCCGCTAACTCACGATCTTTTGAGAAATGTTATCGATAATCTTGGAGGAACAGTAACAGAAGTTGTTATTGATGAGCTAAAAGAAAATACATTCTATGCTAAAATAAAACTTGAGTATTCGACTATAACCAACGAAATAGACTCTCGCCCAAGTGATGCAATAGCGTTGGGAGTAAGAACCGGAGCGCCGATTTTTGTATCTGAAGCAGTTATGAAAATTGCCTCATTCATTCCTTCTTCGGATGATTCTGACGATGTTCCTCCGTCATTCGAAAGCGATGACGATGACGAAGCTCCGCAGAAAGGAAGCACTCAAGAAACTAAGCTTGCCGGTTTACAAAACCAGCTTAGAGAATCTTTGGAAAAAGAAGATTACGAGAGAGCGGCAAAACTTCGCGATGAGATAAACCGAATTATGGGAATTCAGAATTAACCAAAAACTGATTTCCCTATTTCACATTCCAAACATTTATTCTTTGAACAAGAATTTCTGAACAATTCAATCATCCCCTGTGCAATAATTGTTTTCTTCATGGCCGAAACTAGATTGAGAGAAGCTGCAACATCCGTAATAATTTGATTTTCTGCCTTCTGTTCAAAAAGTGTGTACATCTTAAACACTTTCTTCGATAAATTTTTATTTCCAAAAACGTCAAAGTAAACAGCAAAGAAGGGAATAAGAACGTTTACAACTATTTCATCAGCTCTAGAGGCACCTACAAAGTATTTAATCTCAGCATTGGAAGTTTCGTCAAAGATATAGTGATCCCGCCAGTATCCATCTCCTCTTACCACAAACATTGACCGAAGTGAATTCATTAGCACCGTAAGATTATGAATCTCGGTGATTTTTTTGATCATTAGCTTGATTACTTCGCCATGCAGAAGATCATACAGAATTTTTGCCCCTCCGGCAATTCTAACAGTTGGAAAGTTTTGCGGACGGAGTCGGAAGAAATGCCACTCGGTTTCTTCCATAAGTTTTCCATCATACATTGGGCGTACAGAATTCCAATGTAGATTCAGTCGTTCCAGATATGTTTTTGTAGATTCATCTGTGGCAACTGTTGTATTCTGAATCAACCCGCTTATATGGAAAAGGATTGATTCATATTTTTCTATAATCACACCATCTTTTTCGATTTGCGAAAGGAATTTGACGTTGGCATTCTTGGCAAGGTCCATCATTTGAGTTTTATTTTTGGAATAGCCGAGCGCTTCGAACAGTAATTCGTACAACAGTTGCTGCCAAATTTCTTGAGAAAAAAAATCTTTATGGGTGAAATTCTTTTCTTGGAATTGCA
Source organism: uncultured Melioribacter sp. (assembly GCA_964510975.1). Taxonomy (GTDB): domain Bacteria; phylum Bacteroidota; class Ignavibacteria; order Ignavibacteriales; family Melioribacteraceae; genus Stygiobacter. Next base: position 2,722 of record CAZEDR010000173.1, read on the forward strand.
CGGATAGATCATAGGAGATTACCGGTTCTTTAATCTTTAACGCGCGTAAAAACTCAAGCTCTTTTAAGCGGGAATATATTTTCTTACATTTTTTTTCAAACCGCTGAACACCAAGTTCGTATAATACTTTTTCTTTTTGTTCAACAGGAACTGTTTCATTAATTGCGTGGCACCGAAGCGACGTACTATTATCATTGCCGGAATCAATAACCTCGACTTTCATCGCAGAGTAAATTTTCGGGTCTAAATGATCATACAAACAAACCGAAGGGACTTTCCTTCCTTCTCTAGTATAAACATGAGAATAATTGCTTCTATTCTGTAGTGATGCATGTAGGACTACTTTATTGTACTTATTATCAAGATGATGACCGTGAGATTTCCAATCTGTATATAAACTGTCGATCTCAATATCCCCGATGAATGTTAAGTTGCCAATTCGAATGCGGGCGTTTTTGAAATCCGGGCCAGCTGTTTCATGATTAAGATTGCCAGGTTCAATGACTATAATATCGTCACCAGAAGGAGTTTTTAAGGCGCTAGTAAAATTTTGATGCTTCCAAATTTCGTACAAAGCGCTTTCTTTAATTTTGGTTTCCCTACCCATCGCGCTACCAAACTATGTTGAAAATTTTCTGCTGTTAAGCGGACTCCCCCATCTTGTATTTAATTTACAATTTGATTTTAAGAAATCCTAAAAGAAAAGATTATCAACTTAAATCAAAAACAGTTTGGTTGTAATTTTTAATAAGAGTAGTAACCGATTTTGAGAAATCGGCGCTTTCATCGCAATAGAGTAACGCACGGCTTACATTAACTAGATAGTTGTTGTTATGCGCTTGGTTAAAAGATGAAGCAACTTCTTCGAGACTTCCCCCTTGAGCTCCAACGCCGGGGAGAAGAACTATTAATTTGTCAAAAGACGAAATATTTTCTTTAAGCTCATCAATTTTTGTAGCGCCAAAAACAATTCCGCAATTTTTATTCGTGTTCCACTCATTTGCTTTCTCAATAACTTCTTGAAAAACAAATTTCCCGTTTTGGAGTTTTTGCTTTTCAAAATCGGAAGCACCTTTATTGGATGTAAGTGCCAAAATGAAGTTTATTTTATCTGTGTAGTTCAAGAAAGGTTGCAAGGAATCAAATCCCATGTAAGGATGTAATGTTATTGAATCGAAACCCAGCTCATCAAATACTGCTTTAGCATACATTTCGGATGTGTTGCCGATATCTCCCCGCTTTGCATCGGCAATCACCATAACATCATTTGGAATTAAAGCTAACGTTTGAGCAAGAAACTCAAAACCGCGTGAACCAAACCTTTCATAAAACGCAAAATTGATTTTGTATGTTGCCGCAAACTCTGCTGTACTCTCTACGATTATTCGATTGAACTCCAGAACCGGGTCTTTTTCAACAAGAAGATGTTTTGGAATTTTGTTGATGTCTGTATCAAGTCCTACACAGATATGAAAATTTTTATCAAATCTTGCTTTCAGTTTTTCGAGAGCCGTCATCTTCATCCTCAATTATCAAGTATGTAATTTTCTATTACGGTAAATATTAAGAACTAATCCGATCAACATCATATTAACAAGTAGCGAACTTCCACCATAACTAAGAAATGGTAACGGAAGACCAATAACCGGAGTAATGCCAAGGTCCATTCCAATATTTAAAGCAAAGTGAGAGAATAAAAGCGATAATACTCCAACAACTAAAAGCACACTAAATTTATCTTTAGCAAGACTTGCAATATTTAACAAGCGTACAAATATCACGGCAAAAAGAATGACAACTATGACACTGCCTATAAATCCAAATTCTTCACCAATAACACTATAGATAAAATCCGTCCACTGTTTCGGAATAAATCTAAGCTGGGTTTGATTTCCGTTTAGAAATCCTTTGCCGTAAAGTCCACCCGAACCAATTGCTACTTTTGCTTGAAGAGCATTATATCCGGCACCGAGCGGGTCGGCAGTTGGATCAAGAAACGATTCAATTCTTTTTTGCTGGTGAGGTTTTAATATTTTAAAAACGAAATCGAAGAAAAAACCGGAAGCCAAGTTAATTACGAACACTGTTATACTGTTAAACAAATCTCTCTTAAAAAAGAAGAGAGCTGCAATAATTAATAATAGCGAACCAATGAAGGATACTATTCCGAAAAGTGATGCAAAGATTACAAAGCCGGGAGAAAGAACAACAAACAATCCAAACAAGCTAATGCCGCTCCAGAAAACGAGAGTGAGTGTTACAAGTCCAAATACGATCGACGTTCCCATATCAGGCTCAAGCATAATTAGCATAATAGGAACAATTCCAATTCCCAAAGCAATAGTTAGATCTTTTATATTATTTATATCTCTGCTCTTGTATGTAAGCCAGTAAGCAAGCATCAAAATTGTACCGGCCTTTGCCAGTTCGGATGGTTGAAAACCAAAACCTCCTATACCAAACCAGCTTTTGGCTCCGTAGACTGTTTTTCCAAAGACTAATACTGCTATCAGAAAAAATATAGACAGACTGTAAAATGGGATTGCCATAAGTTTTATAGTTTGATGCGGCAGCGAATAAAACAAGAGAAAAGTAAAAAATGAAATACCTACAAATACTACTTGTTTGTAAAAATCACCTCTGGCTGTTGGCAAATTAAGCGTTGAACTATAAATTGCAATTAAACCAAAACCAATTAAGGCAACAACAGGCAAGAACACTGCTAAATCAAATCGGTCTTGTATGTTATAATTAATTTTCAATGCAAACCTTTTTAATGTGCTTCTGCAATTGCAACAGGTTGATTTGGTAAAGCCTTTCTCATGTAAGCAGCAATTACATCGCGGGCAATAGGTGCTGCTTCCACACTACCAAAACCGGCATTCTCAACAATAACTGCAATTGCAATTTTAGGATTATCATAAGGGGCAAACCCAACAAATACCGCATGATCTTTTCCATGTGGATTTTGTGCTGTTCCGGTTTTGCCGGAGATATCTAAATCTGCCGAACGGATGTTTCCCGCAGTACCGGCTGCATTAACAACCTTCCACATTGCATGTCTAATTATTTCGAAAGAATGTCTGCTAATTCCAATATCATAATATTGTGGCTTAACATCCGTTCTCACTTTTGTTTTTGTTTCAATATAGGCTTTCAGAAAATGAGGCTTTGCAGATTTACCAAAATTAGCAAACAAAGCCGCATATTGTGCTAATTGAATCGGAGTTACGCTAAGTTCTCCTTGCCCAATTCCCAAACTGATTACAAACCCTTTTGTCCAACCACGTTTACCGTAACGTTTATTGTAGTACTCAGTAGAAGGAACAATCCCCTCTTTTTCTTCATTTAAGTCGACACTGGATTTATGCCCAAATCCAAATTTCTTTGCGTAGGAAGACCAGCGTTCCAAACCAAGTTTATTTACTAACGAATAATAAAAAGTATTACACGATCTTTCGATTGAACTTTCTACATCGGTAATTCCGTGGTTATGCAAGCATTTAAAGAATCGATCCCCAAATTGAAAGCCGCCGTTGCATGCAATTCTTGTGGTTTCATCAATTATACCTTCTTCAAGACCGGCAATGGCAGAAATCATTTTGAATGTTGAACCGGGAGAATAATAACCAGTTGTTGCACGATTCAATAGTGGTTTATCGGGATTCTCTCTTAATGCTTTATAATTCTCATAAGAAGTGACCGCGGCAAATTCAGCCGGATTATATTGAGGCGAACTAGTAAATGCAATAATCTCACCAGTTGAAGGCTCTATTGCAACAACTGCTCCTCTTCTTTCCTTAAATGCATCTTCGGCAACTTTCTGAGCCGGTTTATCGATTGATAAAACTAAATCATATCCCTTAACAGCCGAGAAATCTTCTTCACCACTTTTGTATTTGCCGATAGTTTTCTGACGTGAATCAACTAACACATAATGAACACCCTTTTTACCGCGCAAAATATCTTCGTAGGTTTTTTCTAATCCGGCGAAACCAATTTCATCTCCCAAAGAATATTCATTCTTACGCTTCTGCAAAATGTTCATCGGAATTTCGCGTGCGTAACCGAACATGTGAGCACCCATTACGCCGAATGAATAATCGCGTTGAGTTTCCATAACATAATCTACACCCGGCAACTTTGCAGCATTCTCTTCGTACCATGCAATCACTTTGAAATCAACATCTTTAGCAATTCTTCTTGGAATGTATTTGGAATAAGTATTGTTTGCCTTAAGTATTTTATGAACGTAGCCGGAACCAACACCGAGTATCGTTTCGATGTATGGCGTTAGCGAATCCGGATATTCTGAAGGTGTAATTCTAAGAGTAAAGGATGGTTTGTTACCAACTAATACTTCTTGGTTTCTATCAAATAAAATTCCGCGCGGAGCTGTTTGATAAATTGGTTTAACGCTATTTTCATCTGAACGAACTTCGTAGGTGGGTGCATTCACAATCTGCATGTTGAAGAGCTGCGCAATTACAATTGCTGTAAAACCA
>CAZEDR010000174.1:0-7218 GCA_964510975.1 uncultured Melioribacter sp.
CTTGGCGGGATTATTACCAAATCATTGTCGCTTAAACCCCGTAAGGGTAATCCGCCGCAAAGAATAGTTGAAACTCCTTCCGGGATGTTGAATGCTATCGGGCTGGCAAATGTTGGCGTAGAAGTTTTTATCAAAGAGAAAATTCCTTTCCTCAAAGAATTAGACACAACTATAATTTGCAACATTGCCGCTAGTACAATTGAAGAATATGTTGAGTGTACAAATATTCTTGATCCGGAAGATACAATCAAAGCATTCGAAATTAATGTTTCATGCCCTAATGTTAGGGAAGGCGGTTTGGAATTCGGTAATGATATCAACGCCGTTGGCAGAATAACGGAAAAAGTCCGCGCAGTAACAAAAAAACCGGTAATAATTAAATTGTCTCCAAACGTTTCAAGAATTTCCGAGTTTGCCAAAGTGGTAAAAGAAGAAGGAGGCGATGCTGTCTCTGCTATCAACACACTTGTTGGTACGGCGTTCAACATTATGACTCGCAAACCGAAAATAAAAAACATAACCGGTGGCCTCTCCGGCCCGGCAATAAAACCGGTTGCGCTTGCCAAAGTATTGGAGATAAGCAGAAATGTTGATATACCGATTATTGGTATTGGCGGAATAATGGATTGGAAGGACGCTACAGAGTTTATGATTGCCGGGGCTTCTGCAATTCAAGTGGGAACCGCAAACTTTATTAATCCCAACACCGGCAATGAAATAGTTGATGGACTTTCTTCTTATTGTGATCAACAAAAAATTCATAACATAAGTGAGTTGATAGGCTCTTTTCAGATTTGAAATGGAAATCAAACCAGCATTAGATAAACTCTTCTCGCTTCACCAATTTGGAATTAAACTTGGATTAGAAAGCACACTTGCACTTCTTTTACAACTTGGAAATCCACACAAAAATTTAAAATGCTTTCATATCGCCGGTTCCAATGGAAAGGGAAGCACCGCTGCTTTCATAGCATCCATTTTAGTTGAACATGGTTTCAAAGTTGGATTATATACTTCACCACACTTCGTAAGATTTAACGAAAGAATAAGAATTAACGGTAAGGAAATCTCGGATGTGAAGATTGTTCAATTTGTCTCCAAATTGGAAAAGTACATTGATGAATTCCGGCCAACATTCTTTGAATTAACCACTGCTCTAGCATTCGAGTACTTTGCAGAAGAAAACGTAGATTATGCAGTAATTGAAACCGGTTTAGGCGGAAGACTTGACGCAACAAATGTAATTGATCCGCTTGCTTCTATTATTACTTCAATTAGTCTTGAACATACAGCTCATCTTGGAGATACATTAGAAAAAATTGCATTCGAAAAGGCCGGAATCATAAAGAAGAAAGCACCGGTTTTTGTTGGGCATATTCCACAAGCAGCTGATAACGTAATAATCGATAAAGCTAATGATGAAAATTCCGATTGCTTTCTAAATTTTTCTTTTGTTATTAAAAAAGAGAATTATCTAATTGTGCAAGCAAAGGAACGCGATTTCAACATTTATCAAACACCACTACTAGGAGATCATCAGTTAGCAAATGCCGCACTGTCTGTAAAAGCTGTCTCTGAAACTATTGAGAATATAAAGCCATTAACGGTTAGTCGTGGTATTCAGAATGTTCTTCACAACTCTAAAATTGAAGGGCGGTATGAGGTTTTCAATTATTACCCAAGAGTAATTTTTGATTCCGCCCATAATCCGGAAGGAGTGAAAGCCTTTATAGAACAGTTTGTTAAAGAGGCAAAAACTTACGAAGAAAGAGTCTTAATCTTTGGGGCAATGAAAGATAAAAGCATTGGCTCTATGCTAAATTGTCTAATCCCTTATTTCGATCAAATAATTATTACTGCGATCCAAGATGAGCGAGCCGCAAATCCGGACGAAATTAAAGAGCAAATAGGTGATCCAAAGATTAAAACGGAAGAATTAGATGATGCTATCAAATATTTAGTACATTTTCTTCAAACTCCTAAAAATGCGTGCTTAGTGGTTTTAGGCAGTATGTACCTATTAGGCGAAATAAAATCCAAAATAATTGAAAAAAAACTTGACATTGAGAGTGGCGGAGTATAATTTTTCGTCGTGCCTCAGTAGTATTCTGCAAAACAATAAATCAATGAACAATAAATTTAACCCAGAAAATTCATTTTAAGTCAAATCAAGCTTCTCACAAATCTATAGGAACAACCCCATGCCAATGGATATTTCAGAACTGCAATCGAAAAAAATTATTGACCTCTACAAGATTGCAAAGGACTTCGGTCTAATCGGTTACAGCGACCTTCGCAAACAAGAACTCATTTTCAAAATTTTAGAAGCACAATCTCAGAAGGATGGCTTAACATTCTCCAAAGGTGTGTTGGAAGTTCTTACCGATGGTTACGGATTTCTCCGTTCAGCCGATTATAACTATCTCCCATCACCCGATGATATATATGTATCGCCTTCTCAAATTAAGCGTTTCAGTCTTCGTACCGGCGATTATGTTAGTGGTCAGGTTAGACCTCCAAAAGAAGGCGAAAGATTTTTTGCTTTGCTTAGGGTTGAAGCGGTGAATGGAAAAGATCCCGAAGCGATTCGTGAAAGAACATTGTTTGACAACTTGACTCCTTTGTATCCGACCAAGAGATTGAAACTTGAATCTGCACCGGGTGAACATTCAATGAGAGTTATGGATTTGTTAGTTCCTATTGGCAAGGGGCAGAGAGCTTTGATTGTTTCACCTCCAAAAGCTGGTAAAACAATTTTGATGCAAAAGATTGCGAACTCACTTTCGAGAAACCATCCGGAAGTAAAAATCATCATGCTGTTAATTGATGAACGTCCTGAAGAAGTAACAGATATGCAGCGCTCTGTTCAAGCGGAAGTTATTAGTTCTACTTTTGATGAACCGGCTGAACGTCACGTTCAAGTTGCAAACATGGTTATCGAAAAAGCTAAAAGAATGGTTGAAGCCGGTGATGATGTAGTAATTCTTCTTGATTCTATTACTCGTCTTGCGCGTGCTCATAATACAGTTATACCTCATAGCGGTAGAATTCTTTCCGGCGGTGTGGATGCAAACGCATTGCACAGACCAAAGAGATTTTTCGGTTCTGCCCGTAACACAGAAGAAGCTGGTAGCTTAACAATTATTGCAACTGCTTTAGTTGATACCGGAAGCAGAATGGATGAAGTAATCTTCGAAGAGTTCAAGGGAACCGGCAATAGTGAATTATTGCTTGATAGAAGCTTGTCAGATAGAAGAATCTTCCCCGCAATAGATGTATTGAAATCAAGTACAAGAAAAGAAGAATTGTTATTGCGTGATGATGAATTGAATAAGATTTGGATCCTTAGAAAAATATTGGCTGATTTCGATTCTCAAGAGGCTATGGAATTTATACTTGAAAAGATGAAGGGAACGAAAAACAATAAAGAATTTATGTTAAGTATGAACAGCTAATCGGCTGTCCGATGAAAACACTTGTATTTACGTGCGGTGATATTAACGGAATTGGTCCTGAAATATCAGTCAAAGCGATAAATAAACTTTTCAATCCGGCTAAGAGAAAAATCATTTTCATTTGTCCGGCTTCAGTTTTCGAAAAAAACATTTCGTTTATCAAACCTACTTTTCCATTTGAAATTATTAGCAGAGAGAGAACAAAAACTCTCTCTGCTTCTGTTGTTTCAATCTTGGATTCCGGGAAAACCAAACTTGATTTTGGACGAGCCACAAAATATTCCGGATATACTGCTTCGGAAGCTATTGAAGTGTCACATAGTCTGGTAAGTCAAATAAGTAATTCTGCAATTGTAACTGCTCCAATATCTAAAAGAGCGTTCGAATTGGCGGGAATAAAATATCCCGGACAGACAGAATACTTTGCTTCACTCTCAAAGCTAGAAAAATTTATGATGGTTTTTCTTTCTCGAAAAATGATTTGCGGGTTAGCCACAATTCACATTCCTATAAAAGAAGTTTCTCAATCACTTTCAATAAATATACTCCAAGAAAAAATTGAAATATTTAGTCAATCTTTGCAAAATGATCTTGGAAAAAATAATCCTAGTATAGCAGTTTTAGGTTTGAATCCGCACAGTGGTGAAGAAGGTAGAATAGGCAAAGAAGAAATTGATATAATAAAACCGGCTTTGGGCAAATGTAGGAAGTCAAATGTAATTGGTCCATTTGTACCGGACGCTTTCTTTGGTACAAAGCAGTATCGTGAGTTTGATGGAATTATCGGAATGTACCATGACCAAGTTTTAATTCCATTTAAGATGTTAAACTTTGAGCGAGGTGTTAACTTTACGGCTGGATTAGATATCATCAGAACTTCACCAGACCATGGAACTGCTTACGATATTGCCGGATTAGGAGTTGCAAATCCAGCAAGTATGATAGAAGCAGCAACCTGGGCTGAAAAAATAATCAGTAACCGAATTAAAACGAATGCACGTTGAAAACTATACTGCTGTTTCGTTAATATATTCTCACTTAATGCGCTCAATCAATTACAAGATGTGGGCGAAATATATTTATGAAATCAGCCGAATCAGCAGCAAGAAGAGCAAAACTGTGCTGGAGTTAGCTTGTGGTTCCGGTAAAATTGCTGAGCTGTTAAACAAGAAATTTGCAAAATATTATTCTAGCGATTTATCACTTGCAATGCTTTTATCTGTTAACCAATCTAAAGGTGATAAGATAAATTGCGATATGACTAAACTTCCGTTCAAGGAAAAATTTGATTTTATATTTTCAACTTTCGACAGCGTGAATTATTTATTGACAAAAAAATCATTCATAAACATGCTTAATAGCGTTAATTCATGCCTAGTTGATGATGGAATATTTACTTTTGATGTAAGTTTGGAAGCAAACAGTCTGAATAATGTAAAGCATTTGAACAGAGAGGGTGAATATCTTAAGATAAAGTTTAAGCAGACCAGCAACTACAACAGAAAAACAAAGATTCATCAGAATAAATTTGAAATCACTGACAAAGACGGAAGGAAGTTTATCGAAAACCATAAACAAAAAGTATATTTGTTTGAGGAATACTTTGATATGATTTCTGCGTCAAATTTTTATGTTCAGGGTTGTTACGAAGCTTTTTCGCATACAAACGCATCACCAAAAAGTGAAAGAGCACAATTCATATTAAAAAAGAGAAAATAAATGCTCACTTTTAATCATGTGGAATTCAAATATTCTAACCAGCCGGTTTTTAGCGATCTTAATCTGCAAATTGAGCAAGGCGACTTTGTTTTTTTAATAGGTAAGAGCGGCGTTGGGAAAACCACTTTACTGAGAATGGTTTACATGGATGTGCTGCCGGAGAAAGGATATGTTGAAGTTGCCGGATTTAATTCTGATGAGATTAGAGTGAAAGAATTACCAATTCTTAGAAGGAAACTTGGAATTGTATTTCAAGACTTCCAATTGTTGGATGATAGAAATGTCTTTGATAACTTGGCTTTTGTATTGCATGCTACCGGAACTCCTAAGAAAATGATTAAGCGTAAGGTTTTGCATGCTCTTTCGGATGTTGGGCTTGCTCATAAACAAAACAATATGCCTCAGCAGCTTTCCGGCGGGGAAAAACAGCGCGTTGCAATTGCAAGAGCAATAATCAACGATCCGGTTTTAGTACTGGCTGATGAACCAACCGGAAATTTGGATATTGAAACTTCCGATGAAATAATAGAGATACTAAAGAAAATTAATCAAAGAGGTACTTCGGTTTTGCTTGCAACTCACAATTATGAAATTGTACGCAAAGTCGAATCGAAAATAATCCGCCTAGAGGGTGGAAAAGCAGTTAAAGTTCAGATAAAAAGAAAAGATGAAACTAGCTAGCTAGTTGTGCTAAAATATCTTTCGAAATATCCTCTATATCTTTTGTCCCGTCAATCTCTATCACATGCGCTTTTTTCGAATAGTAGTTGAAAACCGGCGCTGTCTGCTCATGATAAACACTTAAGCGTTTCTTAATTACTTCTTCATCGTCATCTTTGCGCTTATAATAACTTTCTTCAGCTTTACAATTTGGGCAAGCAAAATTCTCTGTTACTAAAGACTTAGCAAGGATATTTCCGCAGACGCCGCAAACCATTCTATTTGAAATTCTATCAATGATTATTTCGTCTTTTGCTTCCAATTTTATAAGGTGAATTGTCTCTGTACCAAGTTCTTTGAAAATACTTGTGAGAATTTCGGCTTGCGCGATTGTTCTTGGGTAACCATCTAAAATAAATCCGGGTTTGCATCTTTCTTCTTGAAGTGTATCTTTGATAATTCCTCCCACAATTGCATCGGGCACCAATTCGCCACGTTCTACTATCGCTTTTGCTTGTAAACCCATTTCTGTTTCATTTTTAATTGCAGCTCTTAAGATATCACCGGTGGAAATATGTGCGATGTTCAATTTCGTTGCTATAAGCTTTGCTTGTGTACCTTTCCCTACGCCCGGGGCGCCAAAAATAATTATTCTCATTTTTATCAAATTTTGGTGAGTGATGTTGAATTAAATTGCGATCCAAACATAAGTAGTTTTATAAAATTATCCAACGAAGTCTTATTTGTTCTCGGATATTCTTTTGGTTTTGAAGAAACTTTCCAATAAATATTTTGATTCATCGGCATAAACACCCGAGTAAACTTCCGGCTTGTGATTGTATTTTCCATCATCGGTTAGGTTATATAATGAACCGCACGCCCCAAATTTCGGTTCGAAAGTACCAAAATAAATTCGTTTAATGCGGGAAAGTAAAATAGCGCCGGTACACATTACGCATGGTTCAACAGTTACGTATAAGTCACATTCATCAAGAAATTTAGATTGAAGATGATTTGCGGCTGCCGTTATTGCAATCATTTCTGCGTGTGCTGTTGCATCGTTTAACGTTTCAGTCTGGTTATATCCTCGCCCAATTATTCTGTTCTTGTGAACAATAACGGCACCGATTGGAACTTCATCTTTGCCGGAAGCCGCTTCAGCTTCTTGTAACGCAGAATACATGAACTTGTACACTTCTTCTTTGAAAAGCATTTTTTCCTAAAAGATTTCCCGAAACTTACTTCAAAAGTGCTATGAAATAAAAATCAAATTTGGCAAACGTTGGAAGTAAAAACAGTAATTGTTATATTTCGCCCGTTAAAAAATTGAAATGCACCCGTAGCTTAATTGGATAGAGCATCTGACTACGGATCAGAAGGTTAA